>DATCKB010000232.1:0-5393 GCA_036562505.1 Parasegetibacter sp.
GGTGAACTCGCTTTTTCTACACCTTTGAGAAAATTATCCCACGACAAATATATTCCGGAGCGGTCCACATGCCCCATAAACGGCATAGAATAATGTCCGTAGTGATAGTCTTCCCTCAGCACATATATATTCCTGAAATAATTCAACAGATATTTATCCAGTCCAAGTGTAAGCTGAACCGCTACAGCACTGATTAAAACAGGCATTTCCGGAGACTCACTGATTTCAACATAATGGAATTTCTTCGATTTCTTAAAGAGAAATGTGCGAAAAAGAAACTTCTGCTTAGCCTCGGAACTAAGGCGGTTATAATACATGAAATAACGGGAAATAATCTCGTCGTAGTAAGGAGCAACCCCGGCGAATTCGGCCATTATTCTGCCAAAAGCCCTTCTTTTCCAGACATATCTGATCAGGGAAATAATCGCGACTACAGCCGCAGAAATGAGGAGTGTAGAAATAATTTCCATCGGGTCCTTTATTTGGTTTCAAATGCACTATCTAAAGGAACTGGATTAAAACGGGTAAGCAGGCTTTCCGGAGAATTATTGGGAAGGGGAGATTAACGACAATATACGAAGAATTTCCCGAAAGTCAAAATTGGTGACTACTCCCACACTACTATTTATTTACCTTTGCCGCAGTTAAAGTAAAATTCATTACAATGTACAGAACGCACACCTGCGGAGAATTAAGAATAGAACAGGTTGGATTGGAAGTAAAACTGGCCGGTTGGGTACAAACTACCCGGAAATTCGGTAGTATCACCTTTGTGGATCTGCGAGACCGATATGGTATTACTCAATTGGTTTTCAATGAAAAACTTAATGCATTGCTGAATGAACAGCCTTTGGGCCGCGAATTTGTGTTACAGGTATCTGGTACCGTGATTGAAAGAAGTAATAAAAATCCGAATAACCCCACAGGAGATATTGAAATAGCCGTAAATTCTTACGAAATATTAAATAAATCTGTGGTACCTCCCTTTACTATCCAGGATGACACCGACGGAGGTGAGGACCTGCGGATGAAATACCGTTTCCTCGACCTGCGCAGAGGTGCAGTAAAAAGAAACCTTGAGCTGAGATATCAGGTAACCCGTTCCGTGAGGAACTATTTGCATGAAAACGGATTTATGGATATCGAAACACCGTTTTTGATAAAATCCACTCCTGAAGGAGCCCGTGATTTCATTGTTCCTTCCCGGATGAACCCGGGTGAGTTTTATGCATTGCCCCAGTCACCGCAAACCTTCAAGCAATTGCTGATGGTGAGTGGATACGACAGATACTATCAGATTGTAAAATGTTTCAGGGATGAAGATTTGCGGGCAGACCGGCAGCCGGAATTCACGCAGATCGACTGTGAGATGAGTTTTGTGGAACAGGAAGATATCCTGAATATGTTTGAAGGTCTGGTAAAAAGAGTATTTAAGGATGTAAAAAATATCGATTATACAGAACCGATAGTACGGATGTCGTGGGAAGAAGCTATGTGGCAGTACGGTAATGATAAGCCGGATATTCGCTTTGGCATGAAGCTGGCTAATCTGAAATTTCCCGATCATAGTTTCCCCTCGAAAACCGACCTGAGTGAGGTGGTTACCGGTGCTGGTTTCGGTGTTTTTGATGATGCTGAAACCGTAGTGGCCATTGCTGCACCCGGATGCGCAGATTATACCCGTAAGCAAATTGACGAGCTAACGGAGTGGGTTAAACGTCCGCAAATCGGAATGAAGGGACTGGTTTATATTAAAGTAAACACCGACGGAACTTATAAGAGCAGCGTTGATAAATTTTATTCTGAAGAAAAACTCAAAGCCATTGCACAGGCAGCCGAAGCACAACCGGGCGATCTGGTATTGATTCTGGCTGGCGCCGAAGAAAGAACCAGAAAAGCAATCAGTGAACTCCGGCTGGAAATGGGTAAGCGTCTAGGATTGCGAAAGGAGAATGAATTCAAACTGTTATGGGTACTCGATTTTCCTCTTTTCGAATACGCGGAAGAAGAAAACAGATGGGTTGCCAGACACCACCCGTTCACCTCCCCGAAACCTGAGCAACTGGAACTTATGGTCAGCGCGTCGCCCGAAATTCCTGATCCTGCAGCATACCTTGAACACCCATTTGCGTCGATTAAAGCTAATGCATACGACATGGTTTTAAACGGTAACGAAATTGGAGGAGGCTCTATCAGAATTTTCCAGCGTGAATTGCAGGAAAAAATGTTTGCAGCATTGGGAATGAGTCAGGAAGAAGCGCAGCACAAATTCGGATTCCTGCTGGGAGCATTTGAATATGGAGCTCCCCCTCATGGAGGTATTGCGTTCGGGCTGGACAGATTATGTTCAATATTAGGCGGAAGTGAAAGCATCAGAGATTTCATAGCTTTCCCTAAAAACAATGCTGGTCGCGATGTGATGCTGGATGCCCCTGCGTCTGTTGATCAGAAACAACTGGAGGAGCTGGGTTTGAAAATTGAAAATTAAAAAGGCAAATTAAAATAGTAGTCGCCTAACTCTTTTTTATTCTGACTTTCGCCTTCCGAGTTAAATGGATTTTGGCTTTTGATTTCAGAATACAGGTTCTCGGCTTTTAACTTTTGACATTCTTTATATGAACAACTTCACAACAATAACCGGCATATTATCACGAATTAATTTTGCATTCGGCGCTCTTCTTTGCCTGATTTCTGTTACGGGCCTGTTATTGATGGCTAATGCTGCTTTACTGATTCCTGTGTTGCTTACCGGTGCGGTTGTGCTTCACAGTTATGCCGCACTTCAGCTGAGAAGAAGTGTAGTGGATCCTTTTGTGCCGCTGGATTCCAAAACTCCGACCGGAATCCGGTTTATTGGTTATCTGGCTCTGCTTTTCGCCGTAGTTAATATAAGTAACGGTATTGTGATATTAAAAGATACTGATGCAGTACTTGCACAGGTTGAAATGCCGGCTGAAGCCAGTCAGTTCGATATGCATGCTTTTCTTCGGGGAGCTGCAGTAATAATTTTAATTTTCAGTGCCTCGATTGTAGTAAACGTTTTGCTTAATTTGCTTCTGTTAAGAAAATTTATGCTTGAAAACCGAAGCTGACCTGAAATTTATCAGGTATTACAAATAGAAAAGGTATGGTCACTCCTCTCCCACCTCTGGCAGAACGCATGCGCCCGAAGACGCTTGATGAGCTAACGGGACAAAAGCATCTGACAGGTGAAGGAAGCATGCTCAGGAAAGCCATTGAACAGGGCAGAATTCCCTCAATGATTTTATGGGGACCCCCGGGCGTGGGCAAGACGACTATCGCCAATATAATAGCCAATTCACTGAATGCACCCTTTTACACGTTGAGTGCAATTTCCTCAGGTGTAAAAGATGTAAGAGCTGTAATTGAAGAAGCTCAGCATCAACCCGGTGCTATTTTATTCATCGACGAGATTCACCGATTTAATAAAGGCCAGCAGGATGCCCTGCTGGGGGCAGTTGAAAAAGGTATCATTACTTTAATAGGCGCTACTACCGAGAACCCATCTTTTGAAGTTAACTCAGCTTTGCTGAGCAGATGCCAGGTGTATGTGCTCAAGTCGCTGGAAAAGGAAGAACTTCTGCAACTTCTCGAAAACGTGATGAAGAAAGACGAAGTTCTTATCGCAAGCGGATCAACTATAAAAGAAACCGAAGCATTGCTTCGTCTTTCAGGAGGGGATGCAAGAAAATTGCTTAATCTGCTTGATCTGGTTGTGACTACCGCCGGAAATAATAAAGAAATCACTAATGATTTTGTCATGAGTGTAGCTCAACAAAAGCTGGCGATGTACGACAAGCAGGGTGAGCAGCATTATGATATTATTTCCGCATTTATTAAATCAATCAGAGGAAGCGACCCCAATGCTGCAGTGTACTGGTTAGCCCGTATGCTGGAAGGTGGTGAAGATGTGAAATTCATAGCGAGAAGGTTGGTCATTCTGGCGAGCGAAGACATAGGTAACGCCAACCCTAATGCGCTTTTACTGGCGAATGCCTGCTTTGATGCAGTGAACAAGATTGGTTCGCCTGAATCGCGGATAATACTCTCACAATGTGCAACTTATCTTGCTTCCTCTCCAAAGAGCAACGCAGCCTATATGGCCATCAATAATGCGCAGGCTGTAGTAAGAAAAGAAGGTGACCTGCCGGTTCCACTTCATCTGAGAAATTCTCCGACATCATTAATGAAAGACCTCGGGTATTCAAAAGGGTACCAGTATTCTCATGATTACGAGAAGAATTTTTCACCCCAGGAATATATGCCCGAAAAGCTGTCCGGATTGAAATTATATGATCCGGGAAATAATTCGAGGGAAGAAGAGTTAAGAAAATATCTCCGAAATTTGTGGAAGAATAAATATGGCTATTAACTCAAGCCTGATTACAAACGAATTATAAATGATCAGTTTTAATCACAAGTCCTTCGCTGAATTGAGTCCCAACGAAATATACCAGATTCTCCGGCTCAGAAGCGAGGTTTTTGTGGTCGAACAAAATTGCGTTTATCTGGATGCAGATAATAAGGACCCGCACTGTATCCATCTTATGGGCTGGCAGAACAACCAGCTTATCGCATATTCCCGTATTGTACCCCCGGGAATCTCCTACGTAGAACCCTCTATCGGCCGTGTAGTAACTTCCCCCTTAGTGCGCCGAAAAGGCGTAGGCAGGCAATTAATGTTAAAATCTCTTGAAGTTTTATACAATAATTTCGGAAAAACTGCGATTAAGATAGGTGCCCAATTCTATTTGAAACAATTCTATGAATCACTCGGATTTCGGCAAAACAGCGAAATCTACGATGAAGATGGAATAGAACACATAGAAATGGTGCGCAAATAACTACCTAACCGTAGTACCATGATCCAATAACTATTAGAAAACTAAAATTCAATGTGCATGAAACTAAAGTTACACTCCTTTTGGGGGGCGGGTGTTTGTATTGCTGTTTTGCTGTGTGTAACATCTCCTTCCAACTCCCAATCCCTTAGTTTTGGTAACCCCGGTGTTGAAGTTGGACTGAATTTAGCCCCAATGAACTTTCTTGGTGACGTTGGAGGTAATTACGGTAGAGGTACCACCTTTCTGAAAGACAATAATATGGAGTTCGTAAGACTCATGAAAGGTGCTTATGTAACCGTTTATCCGAAAAGTTACCTGGGTGTTCGTCTCGCCTTAAATATTGGCAGACTGGAAGGTCACGATAGCGTAATCAACGGAAAAGGAGGTCTAGAAGAGTACAGAAGAGAGAGAAACCTGGGATTCCGTTCAAATCTTACCGAAGCCTATCTGGCAGCAGAAGTATATCCTACCGTTTTACTGGAGGCTGATCCTTCAGACAATTACAAAAAATTCCGACCATACGGTGTA
>DATCKB010000235.1:0-2636 GCA_036562505.1 Parasegetibacter sp.
CAGGTGTACGACGACGACATCTCTTACCCCTGCTGCAACAGCTACAGGAGTGGCTGACCTTGTACCAAAGCGCTTACCCGCCCGATAGTCCTATAGGCAAAGCTTTTACTTATGCCAGCAATCATTGGCATATGCTGTTCGAGCTATGTGAAGACGGCAGATTATTACCCGATAATAACCCCATTGAAAGAGCCATCCGTCCGGTTACCCTTTACCGGAAGAATAGTTTATTTGCCGGAAATGAACATGGTGCAGAACGAGCCGCCTTATTCTTTACGTTAGTAGAAAACTGCAAGCTGCACAACGTTGATCCCTTCGAATATCTGTGCGATGTCTACGATCGCATTTATGATTGTCCGGCCAGTGAACTGGAGCAACTACTTCCTCACCGGTGGGTAAAAAAATGAGGATAAATTATGGGGCAAATCCCAGTTAGGGGGAAGCGTAAGTTGTACCTTTGGTCATACATCAAACATCCCTTCTCATTATGGATAAAGATCTTCAAATCCGCATACTTCAGGAAGAAAACAAGACCCTGAAAGAACTGTCACACAACCAGCAACAGATGATCGACAGCTACAAAGCGATAAAGGAAAACACAGAGAAAATGTGGGGGATCCATATGCTGTTCCAGGCGGATTATAATAAAATATGTTCCAGTTATGAAGGGTGCCAGCGTCAGTTAGCAAAAGAGAAGGAAGACAATAAAATGCTGAGGGCAAGAATAGCGGAGTTGAAAGCAACTATCAATTAACAAATATGATGACCTAACCAGTTAGCATAACAACATTATCAAAGAGCGACCAGTGTAAACTCATGCAAAGTTACCTGGTCGCTTTTATTATATAAAGATGTCGTCAACCGAATGCTTACTTTTATAAGGGGAAAGTTCGCATTTAATAAATGCATTAACCATCTTCTTGCTTGAGCGCTTTCTATTATTCAACTTCACTCAGAAATACTCTTATAAATTCGGTTGGGGTGTATAACGTAAATATGGTTTAACCACCTCAACACCTTTCGGGAATTTCTTCATGGCATCTTCAGTTGATACACTGGGAACGACGATTACATCTTCCCCCTGCTGCCAGTCTGCCGGTGTAGCCACGCTGTGATTAGCAGTAAGCTGTAATGAATCAATTACTCTTAACACCTCATGGAAATTTCTTCCGGTTGATGCCGGATAGGTAATCATCAGTTTGATTTTTTTGTCTGGTCCGATCACGAAAAGAGAACGAACGGTAAACGTTTCGGACGCAGCTGGGTGGATCATATCGTACATTGTAGCCACTTTTCTGTCGGGGTCGGCAATGATAGGGAAATCAACAGAACAATTTTGGGTTTCATTAATGTCGTTGATCCAGTTTTTGTGTTTATCAAGCGGATCAACACTTACTGCCAGCACTTTCACATTCCTTTTTGCAAATTCGTCTTTGAGAAGGGCTGTTCTACCCAGTTCGGTTGTACATACCGGTGTGAAGTCTGCCGGGTGAGAAAATAAAATGCCCCAGCTGTCACCCAGGTATTCATGAAAGCTGATTTCCCCCTGGGTAGTTTCGACTTTGAAATCTGGTGCTACATCACCTAAACGTAATCCCATAGTATAAGTTTTTAGTTAAGTAAGTGAATGAAATTTTTTTTGGGGGTGAATATATTAAAAAAATGAGTAATTTACGGATTTTTTTTAATTTGAAGCCGATTGTTAAAGACCCGTTTAATATCAACGTGATGAATAAACGAAACAAAATCATCTACTGGATTGTAACCATCTTTCTTTCCGTTGGCATGCTGGCCGGCGGAATTCAGCCGCAGGACAAGGCTTCGCCGAAGCTGTTCCTTCATTGATATTGCTAATCGTAACGCTATTATCGTGGTATTTCAGACCGGCTAATAGAAGAGTGGCGTAATTTTTAATTCCCCTCACTCAAAAACTCCAACAAATTCATATGCACAATTCCTTCCTTACTTATTCCTGTGGAGAGATCATTTAAGGTGATTACATATTTCGGATAGTTATCTTCAATTTGCAGCAGATTGCCGAATTCTCTGGTGGCAGAGGTGTCGTCCTTATCGAGCGTTAAACAAACCTGTATATAGATTTTTTTGCCATCCATCTCGCCTACAAAATCAACTTCCCGGTTATCTTGTTTCCCTACAAAAACCTGGTAGCCCTGATGGCGAAGATGTAGATAAACCGCGTTTTCAAGCAACTTGTGGATGTCAGTCCGCTGATTGAACCCTACTATAGAATTACGCAATCCGAGATCTTCGAAAAAATATTTTTCACCGATCTCAAAGATTTTCAATCCGCTTATTTCCGCACGAGCCACTTTGTACACCACATAGGCATTGGTAAGCGCCCGCAAATAGTTGATGGTGAGTTGTGGGGATATATCAATCTGCTGCGATTTCAGGTATTTGCTGATATTGTTCGCTGAAAACAGACTTCCGATATTGTTGCCGAGGTAAAACAGCAAATTCTCCAGAAAAGAAACATTGCGGATATTTTCCCGGGCTACTACATCTTTTAAAAGTATGGTGGAATAAACATTGCGTAAATATTCAAAAGGAAGGTCACCATCTAAACCTATATGAGGGAGAAAAGGCATCCCTCCATAACGGAGGTATTTTAATAT
>DATCKB010000238.1:0-2154 GCA_036562505.1 Parasegetibacter sp.
CTTCTATATCATACCATCTGGTCAAATGTCTCATCACCTCAGAAACTGGTGAGCGGTTAAAATTGAAGAATCCGTTCTTCCAGGCAATGGGGTCAGATTGAAAACCCGGGTGTCGGGTAATCTTGCCGCTTCGGTCTGCGATGGCTTCTTCGCCAGCCCTCATCAGTACCGGAAGAGCGGGATTGCCCGGTTTAATATTTTTTATTTCGATACTTCCCTCTAACAGCGACACCACGGTCGTTTCCTCATCGTCATATGCATGAATATTAAAGCTCGTGCCGGTTACCTTTATTTCCAGCTCATCATTGATCACCACATAAAAAGGAGAGGAGGATCGACTGGCAACTTCCAGATAAACTTCTCCCGTGATGCTGATTCTTCTTGCAGTGTCGGCAAACCAGCTTGGAAACCTCACCGAGCTTAAAGCGTTTAACCAGACGACAGAACCGTCTGAGAGGGTAAGCTGAAACTGCCTGCTCCTGGGAGTACGGAGTGTATTGAAGGTATTGATAGGGGTCTCGGATTCCGGTTTTTTATAAGTGATACCGCCTTCTTCCAGGGAAATACTGGCACCATCCCGACTTGCAATGGCACCTTTGGGCAATGAATCGAGGAGCACCTCACTGCCATCGGCAAGGGTGAGAATGGCACCATCTTTTCCCGGCTCTATGGGCACCACGGGACTGCTGGTCGTTATTTTTTCCGGCAGTTCAGAGGGCTGATTCCACCAGAATAATGCCGTAGAAAGGGCTATTACCACTACAACGGCAGCAGCATACCGCCAGATGGTGCGAACCTTTGCCCTTCCCGGCGCGCGATTAATGGAAGGTGTTACGGGTACTCCTGCGACGGTTTCCCCCTGAATTTTTTTTAGAAAGCCTTCCCAGTTCTGCGACTGCATGCCCTGCTCAAAGCTTTTAAGACGGGCATTAAGAAGATTAGGGTCCTGCAAAGACAGATAGAAAGCCTGATGGGAGGCGGATGCATTGATCCATTCCTGCACCGCAAGCTCCTCAGCTGCTGTTGCGGAGCCATTAAAATGTTTAATAAGTAGTTCGCTGATAGAAAAATACTCTTCCTGCATAATGGTATAAGATGAATACGAGCAAGGAATTATTTTTCCCAAAGCAGCGGTAAAAAAAATAAAAAAAAGTGCAATAAGCCCTTCTTGATAAGACTGTTTCTGATTTTTTTAACTGCAGTCATTTTTTGATTGAGCACCGTTTTACTACTAATGTTCATTAGTGTCGCCACCTCTTCTGTTTTCATTCCATTCAGGAGAATAAGGCGGACAATTTGACTGCATTGCCGGGGCAGGGTATTGATCTCAGTAAGGATATGATGAAGAATTTCGGATTCAATCAATACCAGACCGGTAAATTCGTCCAGTTCATCGGGCGCCTGCTGTAATGACCTTTCAATGAAGCCGTTACTGATTTTACGTTTTCGGAAATAGTCAATAGCATCATGTTTCACGCTGAGAAACAGATAAGATTTACAATGCTGGAAACTTTTGATGCGACTCCGGTTATTCCATAGTTTAACAAATGCTTCGGTAGCCATATCTTCGGCAGCCGGTTGATCAGCCACCAGCTTCGACGCAAAATAAACTACCTCGCTGTAATACTTCTGATAAATGTATTTAAATCCATCCTGCGGTCGGCTACCTCCGGTAAGCATTGAGATCACGTTAGATTCAGAGATATGGCCAGTATCCATTTCCACGGACATTTAAATAAGCTGAGTTAATATTTGACTGCAGCTTTACTGCATCAGATAACAGACAGGTGTAGCTGCTTTTCGTCACAAAATTACAAGGTAAACAGGTAACACGTGCTTTTTGCCGAACGAGTTTATTCAGGGGGGCAAAGAGGTGGCTGCTCCGCACCTGCCTCTAACCTGGCTGTCTCGAACAGTGACAGATTTATCCTAATTTTGACCGACACAGGGATTTCCCGTTATTTTTAAGAACATAAACTCCCTACATGCGCCTTCTTCTTGTTCTGATGTCAACTTTCGTCACCGCAGCACTGATCTGGGTGCTCAATATTCCTCTGGAAATAAACGGTTCGCGAACGCCCCGGCTTGGTATGTTCTTCAGCCCCCAGCACGGATTCTGGCAGAATGCCGAGCCTGCAGATGTTAATTATAATG
>DATCKB010000242.1:0-3334 GCA_036562505.1 Parasegetibacter sp.
TGGTATTATTGTGCCATTCAGAACTTCAAACTCTTCAAAAGCGTATAAGTCGGTTTGGACTCCTGAAGGATCTCCTTTGATTGTGCTGACGCAACAATTGAAACAGGCATTGGAGCAGATTATTGATGAACCTGTTGAAATTGCAATGCGGTATGGAAGCTACAAGCCGCAGGAAGCTTATGATGCCTTACTGGCAAGATCACCCGAAATTGAGGAAGTTATTGTTGTTCCTCTATATCCGCATTTTGCGATGTCATCCTATGAAACGGCTGCTGAGTATGCGAAACTGGCCTATAAAAAAGGGAAATATAAATTCAAGCTGAAAGTTGTAGCACCGTTTTACGACAACCCCCTTTATATTGATGCTCTTGCTGAGAGCATCAAACCCTTTCTGGCAGAGGAATTTGATCATATTCTTTTCAGCTATCACGGTATTCCGGCCAGACATATACACCTCAATGACCCCGAGGCATTAAAAATATGTCTTGCTTCTCCGGGAGGCTGTGCGCCGGGTTCTGACGGATATGAAAGCTGTTATAAGCGCCAGGTATTTGTGACCACGGATTTAGTAATGAAACAATTGAATATTCCGGAAGAAAAATACAGCATAGCGTTTCAGTCGCGCTTAGGAAAAGGATGGCTGGAACCGTTTACAGACCAGACTTTAAAAGCTATGCCGGAAAAAGGAATTAAGAAATTACTTGTTTTATGTCCGGCTTTCATCAGCGACTGCCTGGAGACGCTGGAAGAAATTGCTGAAGAAGGTAAAAAGGAATTTCTGTCTGCCGGTGGCGAAACTTATAAAATGATTCCCTGCCTGAATGTCCATCCTAAATGGGTGGAAACATTGAAGGTGTTACTCAACGGGGATTATCTGGCTGATTAGAAAGGAGAAAAAAGTTTTTTGTTACAACTCTATGGTTGTTTCATTTTCCCAGTTGGCCCTCACCGTTAGTTTCTTTTCAAAACTAACCACGATTTCGGGCTGACGGTATTCGCCGAAGAATTTTCCGGGATCCCAGATGCCGTTTCCGTTGCTGTCATTAAGTATTCTGATTTCATAATCGCCGGGTTTAAATAAGGGAGCAAAATATTCTCCTGAAGTAATCGGAATACTGTACGCCACCACATTATTTGACACCAGCTGAAGTACCTGCTTTGCGGATGGATTAAAGTTGGTGAATTTGATACGCAGACTCCCGTATGCAGATTCCATTTCCGTCCGAAAACTTAGTGTATCTGTCTTTGTAAGTTTATTACCCAGGGAATCTTCTCCTACATCCTGACCAATAATAAGGTTGTAGGTGGAATCGGGTATCCATCTGGTTTTAAATGTGAAATTCTTATTTAATGAGTCTGCTTCAAACTGATAATAAACCGGTTTGAACTCGCCGATAGTTAGTTGCAGTTTTGTACTGTCGAAATTTGTCAGAGGGCGACCAAAACTCAAAATCAGATCTGAAAGCAAATCCTGCATATTTCCCTGAAGATTGGTCTGATATCTGAGTCTTTTATCGTCAGCTTTTTGAATAAAATTACTGATGCTTAATTGTTGTCTGGTTCTGCCGGCCTTCTCATCTTCCTCTTCTGCATAGGCGTAAAGCATTACCGGTTGTTGATTACCGTTAACGACTATGGAATCAGTGGCAAATGCAAAAAGCTGAGTGGGAGACATATACCGCCTCAATGAGGATTCGTCTTTCAATGCGAAAAGTCTGTAGGTACCCGGTGCTAGGTATCTGAATGAAAAATATCCTTCACCGTTGAGCCTGGTATAATAGCGCGGGCGTTCGTTCACCACGGCGGAATCATCCATATTACGATGCAGCATGACTATGAGGGTACTATCCACTTTCCCCGTTTCGGCCAGAACAACTTTTCCTGTTAAACTAAATGTGTCGATATAATCACCGGTAGAAAGCAGGTAGAGGAAATTCTTAAAAACATTTCCTTCATTAATATCCCGTATTGCATTTCCGAAATCGAATGTATAAGTTGTGTTTGGATCAAGGGTATCTTTTATTCTGACCGTAATTGTACGCAGCCGGTGATCAACTATCGGCATATTTTTCAGCGTAGGTGATACGATGAGGTTTTCATGAACATTCTGGATGTCTATATATTCATTAAATGTAAAAACGATTCGGTCTGATTTAAAGTTCAGGGTTGAATCACCGGGGACAGCTTGAATGAGAACCGGAGGAATAGAATCTCGCGGACCGCCGGTAGGTGCCGCAATATTTGCGCAGCCTGCACTAAAAAAGCAGATAATTGCAAATGCCCATATTGAAATGCGGGAAAAACTCATTTTCATTTTGCCAAATTCTTCCGGTAACAAAAATTACTGAGTTGCAAACATACTTTAAACTTTGAGTTGTAGGTTTTCCTGCCCCTAAAACTTTCCATAAAAAAACCGCAAGAACCTGATATCCTGAAGGAAACCAGCGTTATTGCGGTAATGGATTATCTCCGGGTTAGTTCCCGGTGTATGGAGAACGGGTTATAGTCCGGCCTGAACCACAAATTCGAGATTTGCTTTTATGGTAGTTTCAGGAATCGCCCTGCGTCCTGTAACCTGGGCTCTGTACTTGAAATTTGTGGAAGTGAAATAGGGTTTTAAGTCGGCTGAAGTATTTACCGGAATTACCAGTGTATTTTTCTGAACATCCGGATTATTTGTTATTTCAGCGATGGTAGTCCAGTTAGTTCCATTGGTTGAAAGTTGAATGGAGTAAGATTCCAGGTCACCGAAAGACTGGGTGGTTGGGTTTACCAGAGTCAGGGTACACGACTTCGGATAAACAGCCTTCAGATTATTAATACTCAGATTACTATTTGCATCTTTAATCAGACTATCGATATCCATGTGAACATCCACCTCAGCATCAACCTGCAATGAACCTCCTGATTGAGTTGGTCCGACTACAAATTCAACGTCTGCCATCTCAACATCTACGTTTATTTTAATGGCATCCTTAATTTTTTCGCAGGAGAAATTAAATGCGGTGAGAATAGAGGCAAGAATAAAAGCCTGAAAGAAGAGCTTTCTTAATTTCATAAATACGGAATTTTTGGTTTCAGAATAGTATTCGATTCAAAAGAATAAGGTTTTTTGTCTGTCACATGAGCCTTTCAAACTCTGAAAGGTCCTAAGAAGGGAGTTATTGGGCTCAGGCAACTATAGAAACTCCAAAATTAGAAAAAAATTGTATGATTTATAATTTTTATAAGTTATTCCGAATCCTCCTCGTTACTATGTAGTGAGATTGCCAGGTGATTGGTTTTCACGAAATTGCACCAGTGACAATCATCTTTTCCGCAACCGGTATAGAAA
>DATCKB010000245.1:0-3593 GCA_036562505.1 Parasegetibacter sp.
CTTCTATAAATCTATCTTCATCCACTCAGGAAGCGCCAGATAATGGATTACTGACCAGACTATACACTTTCCGTCCGGACTTACCCGTTTATGATGCGAATGGCAACTACAGTTTTTCGAGGTATAATAATTTCGAAAACCCCGTTGCAATGGCACAAATAAGGAACACCAATAAAACTCATCTTTTAATTGGTTCTGTTTTTGGCGAGTTGAATTTTGCGACTAATTTCCTGCTTCGTTCAACACTTTCGATTAATTATAACATCGGTAATTTTAGAAGTTATTCTCCAGGCTTTACGAGTGCAGGAGGATTTACCAGAGCTTCCGGAAACGGCCCAGGTCTTGCGCAGGAAAGTAATAATAATACGCTTACTCATCTATGGGAAAACACACTGACGTATACCAATCGTTTTGGTCAGGATCATTCATTAGAAGCAATTCTTGGTGCATCATGGCAGGGCGACGAAAACCGCTTCCTGAAAGCTTCTGGTAAAGGATTCCCTGAAAGCAGTATTCTGAACAATCTTTCCAGCGCCACTTCTGACTTCACCGTTGGTTCAGGTTCTTCTCAAAGCGGATTGATTTCATACTTCGGGCGGGTGAACTATACGTTTAAAGACAGGTATATGCTTTCATTCTCTGCACGTGCAGACGGTTCTTCGAAATTTGCCGAAGAAAACAAATGGGCATTCTTCCCAACAGTTGCCGGCGCCTGGAGAATATCTGATGAAGACTTTCTTGAAGGCGTAAACTTCATCAATGAACTGAAATTAAGAGCAAGCACAGGCGTAACCGGTCAGGCTAATTTTGGTGCTTATCAATGGCGTACGTTATTTGGATCAACCAGCTATGGTGGTGCTCCGGCAGTTACGCAAAACCAATTAGGAAACAGTCGGCTTAAATGGGAACTGACGAATCAAACCGACATAGGTTTAGACTTCTCTTTGTTTGATTATCGTTTGAGCGGTTCATTTGATTACTACGTGAAGAACACTTCTGATCTCCTCTATTTTACTAACCTGCCAGGCAGTACAGGTGAGATAAGAGCTATAGGAAATCTGGGAAATACCCAAAATCGGGGTGTTGAAATTACCCTTGAAGGAGATATCATTCGTTCAAATAATTTTAACTGGAACCTTTCTGTAAATGCATCCAGAAACAGAAATAAACTTGTAAGTCTGAATGAAGATTTTACGGATAAATCGACTGGAATTATTACACCGCCCAACACCGGCTCCAAACTGAAGGTTGGTGAACCGCTGGGTTTGATTTACGGATATGTTGCTGATGGTTTATTCAGAACCCAGGAAGAACTTGATGCCCTGAATGCGGCAGCAGGCACGGGCTTGTATTATCAGGCTGCAGCAACCAGACCGGGTGATATCAAATTCCGGGACCTGAATGGTGATAACAGAGTTACTGTGGCGGATCAGGATATTATCGGAAATGCTAATCCTGATTTGGTTGGCGGTTTTACAAATACATTCCAGTTTAAGGGCTTCTCACTTTCTGCCTTATTCACCTACTCAATAGGTAATGATCTGCGCTGGGGAACTATGGCAACAGCTACTACATTCCTTTCAACTGGTTCTGAAAATAAGATCGCTTTGGTGATGGACAGATGGACCCCCGACAATCCTGACGCTACCATTCCAAGAGTTGCATACGGAGACCCTGCAAATAACGGAAGAGTTTCCAGCTTCTACGTTTATGATGCATCTTATCTCAGACTGAAGAATATAAACCTGACCTATACATTTCCGCAGGAAATACTAAGCAAAACTCGATTTATAAGAACTGCAGATATTTATGTTAACGCATTGAATCTGGCGACATTCACAAAATACCCTGGTGCAAACCCCGAAGTGAGCAATCTGTACGATGATGATGTAAGTACAGGATTGGATAACAGTAGATTCCCGATTTCAAAGGCATTTACTATTGGTATCAGATTAGGATTTTGATCACGTCAAATTATTGTAACAATGAAAAAGTTATTCTTCATAATATTTATAGTAGCGGCAACCACCGGTTGTAAAAAACTAACCGATGTTCTCGATCGCCAACCACCGAATAATCTGGTACCCGAAAATGTAGCTACCACAGCAGCCGGAGCCAGAAACCTATTAAACGGGACATACGCTGTTTTACATGAGCAGTATTATTATATGTTTACGGAATTCGTTCCTTCTGTTATGGCAGGAACCATGCAACGTAACGGAACAATCATCGACCTGCAGTTTCAGGACAATAACGTTCGTTCAAACAACTCTGCTATTGATGACTACTGGTTGACGTTCTACAAAATGATTAATCAGGCCAACTGGGTAATTCAATTGGTAGAGCGCCTACCGGCAAGTGAAATGGGCCAGACAGAAAAGAATGAATTCTTTGGTCAGGCGCGAGCCCTGAGAGCTATGGCGCACTTTGACGCTTTACGTTATTTTGGTCAGTTTTATGATTTAAACAGTGCTTATGGAATCATCAATAAGTCAGAACCTGCCAACTACACAAGACGCAATGCACCAAGGAATACCGTAGCAGAGAACTATGAATTTATTCTGTCTGACCTCGATTATGCCATTGAGAATGCACCTAACTTCAGCAAACCCATCTACATGTCTAAAACTTCAGCGAAAGCATTAAAAGCGCGGGTGCTATTGTATATGGGTAGATATGCCGATGCTGCTGATCTGGCGGATGAAGTTATCACCGATGGTACCCGTACTTTGAGTCCGACCTTCGCGGCGGTATTCTCAACAGGTTTTAATTCCACCGAAATGATTTTCATGCGTTCAACAGATGCTGTGACTTTTTCCTCGGATAGAAAGAAACTAACGTATGCCGGCAGCGTGCACGCATTGGCGGGCGCATATTTGAGGAACGTAATGGCTGGTGATCCAAGAGTGCCGCAAACCTATAATACTGCTAATAATAATATTATTAAGGTTTACAATACAGCATATAATGCTCCGACCTATTATCTGCGTCTTGCAGAAATGTATCTGATAAAAGCAGAAGGTTTGGCAAGAACACCGTCTGCAACATTGGATGAGGCAAAACAGCCGTTAGAAAGAATCAGACAAAGAGCATTTGGTGCCCCAATGCCTTCAGCGGCCACTACTAAAGAAGAACTGCTTGAAGAAATATATCTGGAAATTATAAAAGAACTAAGTTTTGAAAACGGCGCTGATTGGTTTGCTGCTATCCGTTTTGACAAGATCATGTCTATCAAACCTACCGTAACCAATGTGAATCAGTATATTCTGCCGATTCCCGACGCAGAGATTCTTTCTAATACAGAGTTCGGTCCTCAGAATCCCGGATACGAACAATAATCAACTCATCATACAAAACATACAGACATCCCGCCGCTTTTCAACCGGCGGGATTTTTATTTTTTTTCTGTCTTTTTATAAATTCTCCACATCTGGAGTGATACAGCAATAATAATCAACAGTAAACCCAGATAAAAACTTCCATGCAGGTACTGATTCTCTTTAAAAATCAAGAATGCTAGTAGAATACCATAAACCGGCTCCAGATTATAACTGAGATTAACTGTGAAGGATGATATTTTCCTGAGTGCATTC
>DATCKB010000246.1:0-3206 GCA_036562505.1 Parasegetibacter sp.
GTATTATGGTATCGGCGCCGTGTTGCAGTCGCGCGACGGGCAGGTGGTAATCAGTGAACTGGTAGTAGGCGGACCAGCATGGCGTTCGCAGCAGGTAGAGAAAGGAGACGTGATTGTGAAAGTCGGACAGGATGACGGCGAGCTGGTGAATGTGGAGGGCATGCCGATGGAAGATCTGATTAAACTAACCAGAGGTGCAAAAGGTTCATCTGTGACTATTGCATTCAGAAAAGCTGATGGAAGCATTCAGAATGTACGAATGGTAAGGACTGCGCTGCAGCTCGATGATACATTTGTGAAGTCGGCCATTATTGAGGATGACGGAAAGAAATTCGGATTTATACATCTTCCGAAGTTCTATACGAATTTTGGTGATGAGAATGGAAGAAGTTGTGCTGATGATATTGAAAAGGAACTGAAAAAATTGATGAGAGAAAAGGTTGACGGAATTATTCTTGATATCCGGAGTAATGGCGGGGGAAGTTTGGGAGAAGTGATTAATATGGTGGGATTGTTTGTAGACCGGGGGCCGGTGGTGCAGGTTAAAGGCCGCGGAAATGATAAGCAGGTCGGACAGGTAACAAAGAGAAAAGTGTATGACGGGCCATTAGCGATTCTGGTAAATGAATTGAGTGCATCGGCGTCGGAAATATTTGCGGGTGCGATGCAGGATTATAAGCGCGGAATAATTATTGGTAGTCCGTCTACCTATGGTAAGGGCACAGTACAGAGAACCTTTCCTATGCCCGGCCGGAACTGGGCAGAACAGGAAAGTGATCTAGGAACGATTCATATCACAGTACAGAAGTATTATCGTATTACGGGAAATTCTACCCAGCTGAAAGGTGTGGAACCGGACATTAAGTTACCCGGGTTTTATGAGCATATGGAGGTGAGGGAAAAGCATCTGGAAACCGCAATGCCCTGGGATGAAATCAGTTCTGCAGGATTCAGTGTGAGTAAAGTAAATGCGGAGAGAATAAAACTTGCGGTGCAGAAGAGTTTAGAGCGGCAGGAAAAGGATACGATATTGCAGCGGCTGAAATATCATTTGAACTGGATTTCCGGCAGAAATAATTTGTATTCATTAGACAGGAATAAGTTCAGGGACGAAAGGAATTTATTGAAGGAGCATACACAGAAATCGCGCGAGTACAGTGTGTTGAATTATAAGTTGAATATCCGGAACACGCAGGAGGATGAGATCAGAATTTCGGCGGCAGAAGAGTTCAGGCAGGAGAATAATAAGTCCTGGTTGAGGAATTTGGAAAAAGACCGCTATCTGGGTGAGGCCCTGCATGTGGTAAAGGATATGGCAGAATTGAGAGAAATAGAAATACCCGAATCACGTCCATTTCAGCCCGCGGGCAGACAGGGCGAGAAAAAGGTGGTGATGAAGCAAAGGGAAGCGGCCTGAGGGGGCGGCAGTGAATACCCCGGCCGGATTGCCCGTGATCTGATACGGTTGCTTTTTTGACGAAGCTAATTATCGTATCGGAAATTCCGTTACTTTTGCAATCCTTTCATACGGAGACGTGTCCGAGTGGTTGAAGGAGCACGCCTGGAAAGTGTGTATACGGGAAACCGTATCGCGAGTTCGAATCTCGCCGTCTCCGCCAGTTAATATTTTAGAACCCGCCGGTTGGCGGGTTCTTGTATTTGAGAATATTTGTATTTATACGTCGCAGGATTATAAGGGATTTCTTGCGTTATTCACATTTTATTAGTTCGTTTATCAGCTGCCCGCTTCTGTGTCAAATAGTTTTGCGGACAACCGAAGTCTGAAAATGTTATTCCGTTCGTCTAAATGTTCTAACTCAAAAACATCCACCTCCTGAACACCCCGATCGTTATCATTTAGGTAGTCATAATACTTACATGAGCTATCAATAGCAATTTCACTAATTTCCTCGGCTGTCACCTATTTTATGAATTTAATAGATACTATAGACTTTACTTTTAATAATCGCTTTCAGTTCTTCAATTGTCAACGGTGGGTTTTGCTTATGTAACATAGCATGGCAATTTGGACAAACAGGACGTAAATCCTGAATTGGATCAACTTTATATTCTTGTTTTCTAGTTGCCACCTGTGTTAAATGATGAACGTGAATGAACTGGTACCCTAAGCTACCATAGAATTCTTCAAAGTTGAAGTTACAAACCGAGCAAGAAAAGCCGTATCGTTTTAAGCATTCATTTCTTGCATAAACATTTCTCTCGTAACGTGTCTGAGTAATTTCTGTCGCAGCTCCTTCAACGAATGTTCTCGTCACGCTGGCATTTTCCGCAAATGGACTGTATCTGATTTCTGAAGTTCTTAAAAAATCAAACCATTTTTGTTCCAGATCGTCCAGTACGTCGGGTCTAATTGAAATACCGGAGGACTGCGGTGTCCAATGTTGTTTGGCCAAATTTCCCTGACTAAGGTTGTCGATGGTTAATATTGGGTCTTTCTCCGGATTTAATAAAACCTCAAATTCAATTAAGACTCTCCACACCTTTTTGTGGGGCTGGCTCCCATGCTGAGATAAAAACGCATCAGAAATTATTCTACCTGAACCGAAAATTCCACGTGGCGATGACCCTAGTTTAGCTAAAAAAGCTCTGTCTCCCGGTCTTATCATTTGACTTCGACAGTTCCATGCAAGCGTCACTTTACCGGTGTTTTTTTAATTCTTCAATATTACTTTCAATATAAGGTTCGTGGTTGGGGTCAGTCCATTGACTCCACTTGTTCGGATTCCAAACAAATAAGTATGCGTTTTGATTTGAAATTGGCTTGATCTTTTCCGTCAGACTGCATTCTTCTAATGCCTCCTTTAATTCAGATCTGAGTTGATAAATGAAAAATGTCCCTCGGTATTCGCCCGAAAAAAAGAAGTCCCAATATACTTTTGATCCGTCCTCCGTTACTCGTTGTGGAATGTCATACTTCTTTAGGATCCTTTTTCCAAGTCCGACTATGCGTCCTGTAACCGCATTTTTATCTCTCCAGCCGATGATTCTCGCAAGGTCAGTGGCTGATGCTTCTTGTTTGTCAAGTGAATAAATGGCTTGAAAAATCAGTAAGTCGACAGGCCGAACCAAATTTTTGTCTCGAAGAATTTCAACGAAAGTATCTTTATCAATAGGCCGGGGCATATTTTACATTTTCGTATTATGCGAACGTTGTCTACGAGTTTAGATCACTCACAAATAAAACC
>DATCKB010000273.1:0-5170 GCA_036562505.1 Parasegetibacter sp.
AACACCACTACTAACGAACCCTCCGATGCTCAGGTGGTGATGGTAAAGGAAACTCAGAAAGGTCTTGCGGTGACTACCGATTGTAACAGCAGGTATGTGTTCGCCGATCCGTTTGTAGGTGGAATGATTGCAGTATCTGAAGCTGCCCGTAATATTGTTTGCAGCGGCGGACTTCCACTGGGTGTAACCAACTGTCTGAATTTCGGCAACCCTTATGATCCCGAAGTTTACTATCAATTTGTATATGCCATCAAGGGTATGGGTGAAGCTTGTAAGAAATTTGATACGCCTATCACCGGTGGTAACGTGAGCTTCTATAATCAGTCGCCCGACGGACCGGTTTATCCTACTCCAACAATCGGTATGGTAGGATTACTGGAAAATTATACCGCGAAAATGACACTGGATTTCAAAGCGGCTGGTGATTTGATTTATCTGATTGGAAAAGAAAAAGAATGTATCAACTCATCTGAGTATCTGCATAAAATCTGCGGTGTAGAATATTCGCCGGCGCCTTACTTCAATCTGGACGACGAATATCAGGTGCAGCAGTGCATCAGTGGATTGATTAAAAAGAATCTGATTGAATCAGCACATGATGTAAGCGAGGGTGGATTATTCGTTACCCTTGCTGAAAGCGGATTTAACAGAGGTCTGGGTTTCAATATTCAGACAGCCGCCGGAATCAGAAGGGATGCCGCATTGTTTGGAGAAGCTCAGAGTCGCGTAGTAGTTACTGTTAAACCTGATCAAAAAGCTGCTTTTGAGCAAATGCTGAGCGAATCAGGATGTGCGTTTAGATCATTGGGAACGGTTACTGATGGCGAAGTAAAAATCGACAATCAGCAATGGAAGGGAATCAACGTCTGGAAGAATTTGTACGACACAGCGATTGAGAAGATGATGGAAGGGATTGATGCCGGACAGGCTCTTATGCCGATTTAATCAACTAAGTTGACAACAAGCACCTCAAAATACATTTGATATTTCCCGTACTAGTTGAATGTACAGATATAAAAAAAGCAGAAGGATAAACCTTCTGCTTTTGTCTTTCGGGTAAGAATTATTTTGTCTTCCCGGCCTGCTTAGTTAAGCGGAATGCTGAACTCCACTTCTGCCGGAGGCAGACATTGCTCATTATCACAAGCCATATATTCTAAAGTACCGGTTAATTTAGTTTTTGCCTTACCTTTTACTTTAACAATCTGAACGAAATCTACTCTATCAGTAAAATAGTGTACATCTACTCCGAATACTTCTTCGTGTTTTTTCTTCATAGTTGGTGGTTCCTGAACTTTTCCATCCAGGGTCAACAACGGATTTTTAACGAACTTAAAAGAAGTAGGCAGCGGACCTCCGTCTGGTGTAGTCTGTGAGTAGATAGTCCAGCCATTCTGAACAGATGCGGTGAAGTGAACCTCATAAACGCCATCCTTCAGTTTTTTAGAGCTGAAAGACCAGCTCACAGGTGATTGAGCCTGAGCGAAAACTCCGAATGCGATAGTAACTAAGAGTAAAGATATTTGCTTCAACATAAAAAAAGATTTTAATCTTTAAGAATACGGAATCTTCAATCAGATTCACAACTCAAATGTAAATAATAAATTGATTATACGCTGAAGCTGAAAAACTTATAGCAATCTCTTAACAATCGGATTTACGGGTAAAACTGTTCTCCGGATCGAGCCTGATGGACTGATTTTCAGTCCTCTTCCATCATCTCCAGTATTTTCTCGTTCCGGATGATCATCATACCGTGGCGGTCTGTGGTGATGCCGTCGGTGAGCTGGTAGGTGTAACGTGGTATATTCCCCTCCATTACCGTTGGCAGATAAGCAAACCGGATATTGGTGTGATCTTCCTGCAAGGCTGTTCCTACTTCTATGATATGCGTTGAAATTATAAAGGCACAATTGCGGTAGGCAGAATAGGATGATGCTACAGACAGCGTGGCGTCGTATGCATCCTTTACGTTGGTTCCCTTAAAGAGTTCATCAAAGATGACGACCAGATTTTTTCTTTTACTCACTTCTATGGCTACCTGTTTTACCCGTAGCACTTCTGCATAGAAATGGCTGTAACCCTGGTTGAGATCATCGGCAACGTTGATGGAAGAAAACAAGCCGTCCTTCACCGAAAATTCCATTTCCTTTGCTGCAACAGGAAAGCCCATGTGGGCCAGATATACTGCGATACCGAAGGATTTCATGAAAGTGGATTTACCGGCCATATTTGCTCCGGTCAGAAACAGCATATTCTTCTCTGCATTCAGTGTGAGATCATTTCCCTTCGCGTTTTCTATTGCAGGGTGACGGCAATCCTTAACAGCAATTGTATGTTTGTCTGCAGGCAGTGCATGTGCATACACGAAGTCTTTTTCTTTTGCAGTCTTCGAAACGGAAATGCAGACATCGATATCATATACCAGATGAAGCATTTGTTTCATCTCCTCCCGAAACACATTTCTCAGGCGGTGATCATATGTAGCCATCTTTGCCAATGAAACGGGGACAGAACTATTCCATTCTGCAATCCAGCTTAACTTTTTATTGTGATACAGTTCATTGAACCGCTTAATCTGGTTATAAAGAGGATTACGCTCTCCGTCCTGCTCCAGTTGTTTAAAAAACTTATATAATTGCTGAAGTAGATTTACAGTAACACGAAATCCGTTATTAATCAGATTATATTCCTGAACGAGCCCCATCGATTTCAATGCCTTGCGCCGAACAGTATGAATTGCCGAAACAATTTGATTCTGACCTCCTCCGGAGAGCAGATAGCTTTCCATCGTTTCAAACTCTTCTTCACTGAATGGAAAAACAAGTTCCTTCTCACCAAAGAATTGAAATAATTTTGTCCGAAAATTAATTTGTTCGGCGTCGGTCAGCGGATGATGAAACATTTCATCCATTAACTTCTCTCCTCCGCGGGTTTTAACATTGTTGAATATGCTGAAGATAGAATTGGGTCTGTACTTACCCAGCAGGTTCAGATCTTCAAGGGTTTGTTTATCGGCGTAAAAAGACATTCGTTATTCTTTTAAATAAAGGTTCAACTATTTTAATAAAGGCTCAGTTAGTATTTTGTTTATTCTGCATTGTATTTTCAATGAGCCTCAGCATGCTGTGATGTTTTATATCATAAAGTTTACCTGCGATTCTTCAGGCAAACTTCATATCGTTTCAAATTATTTTACTGGTGTTTCAGTTAATCCTTTCTTCAGTATATCCAGAATTCCTTCATTGTTGATGATGATCATACCATGGCGGTCGGCCGTAATACCTTCTTCCAGGGTATAGGTGTAATAGGGATGCGTTCCGTTCATTTTTGTAGGCAGATACAGGAAGCGAATGTTCTTATGCATTTCACGCAAGGTATCGCCCGCTTCCATAATATGCGTGGAAACTATGAACATGCAATTGCGTTTCTTCGCAAATGCTCCGGTGATTGCTACCGTAGCTTCATACGCATCTTTCACATTCGTACCTCTGAACAGCTCGTCAAATATGATAAACAGGTTCTTTCCCTGTCTGAGAAATTCAGCCATCTTCTTAACCCGCAACACTTCTACATAAAAATGACTGTAACCCAGGTTCAGGTTATCGGGCAGGTTAATCGTTGTAAATAATCCTTCCCGAACAGAGAATTCCATCTTCTCGGCAGCCACAGGAAAGCCCATATGGGCCAGAAAAAGCGCTATGCCGAGCGATTTCATAAAGGTAGACTTACCCGCCATATTGGCCCCGGTAAGAAAAATAATATTGCTGTCTGGAGTGATGGTAATCGAATTCGGTACTGCTCCTTCCAGATGCGGATGATATACGTTGGTAATCCGGATGGTATGCAAAGATGTTTCTAGTGCTTCCGGAAACACAAAATTTCTTGCAGTGGCTACATTGGCTACGGAAATGTAAACATCAAGATTGTAAATATAATACAGCAGTTTCTTCACCTTATCGATTTGCTGAAAGCGCAGCAGTTTGTCGAGGAATGAAGTATCCTGAAAAGATAATTTATTGCCTGGTTTTATTTTAAATGCAGGCTGCAGCTCTTCCGCTTCAAGCAGTTTTGTCATTTCATCCAGTTCCTGCTTATATGGTGTACCATCAGCTGCTGATTTGATAGAAGCAGCAAAGTCTTTCAAATTACATAAGATGTGGTGCACAGCAGACGCTCCTTTGTGCAGTAACTCATACTCAGTATCAGAACCAATCATACTACGGAACTTTCTGCCGAGTGAATCGGTTTCACCTCCAAGGCGACTTCTGTCATCGGTATTACTCAGGTAATGTTCGGCTGCATCAAACCAATCACTCCGAAAAGGGAACTGAGTTTTTGACTGCTGAAAAAAGCGGATAATACCACTGCGGCGATTAATGGCATCAGCATTGTCCAGCGGATAACGAAACATCTGTTCAAGCAATTCCGCTCCTCCTCTGGTGCCGGTACGGTTAAAAAGCGCATATACGGAATTGTGACCACGCTTTCCGAAAATGTTCAGGTCATCAAGGGTCTGCTTGTCTGTAATAAAACTCATGTATGAAACGGAATAATATTGCCGGTCACCCGATTACTTATAGTCAGGTAACCGGCAATAATGATTTAAAAATTAACGTCCTCTTCTTCTTACCCAAATGAATATACCGATTCCCATAAGAATAATCGGGAATATCCATTTCAGCATAATGTTCGACCATTTCCAGCCTTTCTCTCCTACTTTCAGAGAGCGGTCTGTCGGCGGGTCGCGGCGCATATCCACCGGCATTTCTTCATCACTCATCCAGTAGAATGCTCCGTTAATCAGGAAGAAGTTTCCGGCATTGAGGTCCTTTCTGGTCATCGACAATTCTCCGTTGCTCAACCAGTCGGCATCACCGGTAATAATAATCTTCTGCTCCTTATTGTTTACAGTTCTTGACAGGGCCATAACTGCCACATGTGGCTTCTTGACTTCTACAGCTGGATTAAAGCTGGCAGTATCATCAACAAAGTCGGTTGTTTCAATCTCATTCCAGCTGTTAGTAGAATCAGATGTAAATAACGGGGTTATTTTGAAACCTTTGTCTTCCACCACTTCCAGACCTCCTGCAATAGGCATGGTCAGCAGAGCTTGTCTTCTGCGCATTGCTTCAAAGTAGTGCGAAAACTCCTGCGCTTCCTGAGTAGG
>DATCKB010000277.1:0-3721 GCA_036562505.1 Parasegetibacter sp.
GCCTTCTACTAATTCAGTGCCTAAACTAACCCTGCAGGAATGTATAATTGAAAATATATTCGATGCGGGAATTCTTTCCATTAACTCGTCTGTTTATGCGCGGAACAGCCTTATTCTGAATTGTGGCAATAATTTCGTGGCAGTTTACGGCGGGAATTATCAGTTTGACCATTGTACAGTTGCCAGTTTCTCAACGTCCTACCTATCTCACAAAAACCCCGTTCTGATTGTCAATGATTTTGTGGTTGATGGTAGTGTAAGTTTCACCGCTCCCCTTGACGCAGTTTTCAATAATTGCATTTTCTGGGGGGACGACGGAATGGTGAAAGATGAAATAATTGTTCTGAAGGAAGGAAATGATCACAGTGTCAGATTCAATCATTGTTTGTATAAAACCGAAACTGATCTGCCTCACGCAGTATTTGTTAATTCGATAAAAAATCAAAATCCACTTTTTGAAAAAATTGACATAAATAAAAGAGAATTTAATTTGAGACTACAGCCGGGTTCACCAGCTATTAATGCAGGAGCCAACCTGGGCATAAGTTTTGATTTAGATAACCTGCCCAGAAATCTGGCTTCCCCGGATATCGGCTGTTATGAGAGTCAATAATCAACTGATTCCCTGAAATAAAAAACTTATTTATGTTAAAACTATTATTAATGTCTGTTATGCTTACTACCGGATTTGCTATGTCTATTTATGATTTCAAAGTTGATGGCCTTAATGGCAAACCCATAAACCTTGGAGATTACAAGGGAAAATATATGCTAATTGTGAATACAGCTTCAAAATGTGGTTATACAAAACAGTATGAAGGTCTTCAGAAGCTTTATGAAGCGCATGGAGATAAGTTGGTAATTATCGGATTCCCTGCAAATAATTTCGGCGGACAGGAACCCGGAACTAATCAGGAAATTCAGGAATTCTGCAAACTGAATTATGGTGTGACTTTCCCTATGGCTGCTAAGGTTTCCGTGAAAGGTAAAGATATACATCCATTATTCAAATGGCTGACTAATAAGGACGAAAACAAAGTAATGGATGCCGATATCCGCTGGAATTTTACCAAATTTCTGATTGATCCGAAAGGTAAACTGATAGCTAAATTCGACAGTGCTGTAGAACCGATGAGCGATGAAATCGTTCAATACCTGAAATAGTCGATATTTGCGTTCATGCAATTTAATGAGGTTTATGGTCAGGAAACTACCCAGAGACATCTGGTAGAAATGGTGCAGCAAAACAGGCTGGGTCATGCCCTTCTTTTTCTCGGAAAAGAAGGGTCCGGTGCCCTACCCCTGGCAATTGCATTTGCTAAATATCTGGTTTGTACCGGTAAAAATAAATCTGCAACTGAATCAAACTCTCTCTTTGCTGATGAACCAGGTCCGGATTCAGCCTCTCTTCCTTTTGAGCCCTGCGGTACCTGCCCGGCTTGCGTAAAAGCTGAAGGCATGATTCATCCGGATATTCATTTTTCCTATCCGGTTATTCCCAGAAAAGCCGGTGATAAACCACTTAGTACCGATTTTATCACTGAGTGGAGGGAATTTATTAAACAACTCCCTTACGGTAATGTGTACGACTGGCTTCAATTCATCGGGGCGGAAAATAAACAAGGTAATATTACTGCTCACGAGTGTAACGAGATAAACAGGAAAATAAACCTGAAGAGTTTTGAAAGTGAATTCAAAATTCTGATCATGTGGATGCCCGAATATCTCGGTACAGAAGGTAATAAATTACTGAAACTCATCGAGGAACCTCCTGCCAATACCGTTTTTATATTGGTTGCCGAAAATGAGTCTCAGATGCTGCAAACGATTTTGTCGCGTTGTCAGCTCATAAAAATTCCTGTGCCCGATAATGAGTCTATTACGCGGGCATTAATGGAAAAGTCGGGTCTTGACCTAAACAAAGCCAGACAGATAGCAGCTATATCGGATGGAAATTACAGAGAAGCTTTAAGACAGGTTCAACATGCGGAAGAAGACTGGCAGGACTTATTACGGGAGTGGTTAAACAGTATTCTGAAATCAGGACCCGTAGCTCAGGTAAAGTGGATCGACGAAATCTCAAGGCAGGGAAGGGAAAAACAAAAGCAATTTCTGAGATACTTCAATCATCTTCTTGAACAAAGTATCAGACTAGAGGTAATGGGTCAGGAAAATCTTCATATTTCTGAATCAGAGACAGATTTTGCCAATCGCATTAACAAAATAGCCGATATCTCCCAGCAACAGGCAATTGTGGAAGAGCTTGATCGCAGCATGTACTATATTGAGAGAAATGCCAACTCTAAACTACTTTTCCATGCACTTACCATAAAGCTCTACCACATCATTCGAAACAAATCTTTATTTTTGGTTAAATGACCCTAAGGGAAATCGGGTTTTTGACGGTAGACAATTGTGTATTTCCCCGCGCAGGTCAGTTTTTTTGTAATCATTTTAATCATCTTCAAATCATTATAAATAAATGGGATGTAGTAGTTGTGGAACCGGCACAGGAAAGCCGAATGGATGTAAGAGCAACGGAGGATGCAGTACCGGCGGATGTAACAGGATGAATGTTCACGATTGGCTGGCAAATCTTCCCTTTAGTGACCCGGAAACAGCCTGCAGGGTGGTAGAAGTAAGCTTCAATCACGGAAGCCGCAAAGATTTTTTCAGAAACCCTACACTCCAGCAGTTTGAAAAAGGAGATATGGTTGCTGTAGAAGGTGTAAGCGGATTTGATGTGGGTGAAGTCACATTAACCGGGGAATTGGTCAGGCTTCAGTTGAAAAAAAGGGGCATAAATGAGCACGACCCGGAAATGAAGAAGATTTTAAGGAAAGCAGGGGAACGCGACATGGAGCTTTTTGCTCAGAATAAAGCCAGAGAAAAAAATGCCTTAATACGAAGCCGTGCAATTGCCAGACAGTATAACCTGGAAATGAAGCTCGCGGAAGTAGAAATTCAGGCCGATGGCAGAAAAGCAACTTTCTTTTATACAGCAGATGACCGCGTGGATTTTCGGGAACTCATCAAAACCTATGCTGCTGAATTCAAGGTTAAAGTGGAAATGCGGCAAATCGGTTCCCGGCAGGAAGCCGGAAAGGTAGGAGGTATCGGAAGTTGTGGCCGCGAATTATGTTGCAGCACCTGGCTGACTGACTTTAAATCAGTAAATACCACCGCTGCGCGTTATCAGAACCTCTCTATCAATCAGACAAAACTCAGCGGACAATGTGGTCGATTGAAGTGTTGCCTGAATTACGAACTTGATACGTATCTGGATGCATTACAGGCATTTCCCGATAATGCTGATCAGTTAAGAGTTGCAAAAGGAACTGCCTTCCTCATAAAAAGAGATATTTTTAAAAATCTGATGTGGTACACATTGCCAGACAGCACCAAGCAGTATCCGCTTACTATTGAGAGGGTTAAAAAAATTATGCAACTTAATGCACAAGGACAAATCCCTGACGAACTGGAAGCAGTGGAACTACAGGTTCAGAAGCCCAGAGAGCTGGAATCAGAGTTTGTGGACGTGGTTGGGCAAATCAGCCTGAAAACGCTTGAAAAAGCTGATAAAAAGAAAAAAACTCAGCATTCACAGAGCAAACATCAGCATAACAAATCTCAGCAATCCAAACCTGATCAAAGAGGAGGAAGCAGATTTTCGGACAATCGCAGCAATAAAGGCGGTCAGACGGGCAATCAACCTCCGAGG
>DATCKB010000285.1:0-2010 GCA_036562505.1 Parasegetibacter sp.
GAATTAACTTTATAACCGTTCCAGCAATTCAACAACTTTTTCCCGCTGTAGTATAAGATACCCGATTCTGTCGTTACTCACACCTTCTTTTAACTGATAGCTGAACGACAACTGACCATTTTTCACCGTAGTTTCAAGATACCGGAAACTTATATTCGGAAAAACCTTCAGTTCCTCACCGATTTCATATAAGTGCGTGGAAAGTATGAACAGGGAATGTTTGATTCGGATGAGCCCTTTAATAACAGTAGTTGAACACTTCATTGCATCCTGTACATTCGTGCCTTTAAAGAGTTCATCAATAAGAATCAGCCATTTTCTGTTATCGTTAATTTTCAGGATGGTGTTTTTTATACGCTGTACTTCATTGAAGAAATAACTTTCACCCTTCACGATATTGTCTTCCACCTGAATATTACTCAACAGGCCGCTGAACATGGTAAGTTTAAATGCCCTCGCCGGAACCCCCATTCCAAGATGTGCGAGAAAAACGGCCGTTCCTACAGATTTAATATAAGTACTTTTCCCGGCCATATTTGCGCCGGTCAGAAAGAGAAAATTATGTGATGGGTCAAGTCGGGTATCATAGGCAACCGGTCTTTCAAGAAGCAAGTGATACAGTCTATCAGCTTCTATTAAAGGCTGATCCTGTTCAATAAACTCGGGAAAACAAAGATTGTGTGTTTTTACCGCGATAGCCATCGAATAGTATGCATCGAGTCGGCTGAAGATCTGAATCAGTTCAAGAAGCTGGTTCTTAAACTGATTACGAAAAAAATACCCGAGCGCTAAAGATTCAGCCGGACTTAATTCATTTGCGCTTTCAATGTTGAGCAGTTCAGCTATCTCCGGCCGGTTTAATATCTGTTCAATCCGGTTGATGTAATGTAAAAGAAATGCGGGCGTGCTTTCGCTGGTAAATATTCCGGGAAAAGCGGAGACACCTTTTATGAAATCAACGATATGAGTAAGCGAGAATCGGGTTAAAGAGTAATCGTGACGATGTAGAAGCCGATATATTGCGGAATTTAGGAGATTAGCGCGATCGGGGTATTCGTCAACTGCATATTCGTAAAATTTATAAATCACCATAATGGTTCCATTGGTGATATAGGTGGGCCATTCTTTTTCTTTCTGAATGATTAACCGGAGAATCTGTTGTGTATCCCGAATCGTTTGAAGGTCACCGAGCGGCTCTTTAAAAAACTTTATCAGCCACTCCCTGCCTTCGCTTGTTCGCGTGAAGTTGAGTTTATGAAATACGGAAAAACTTTCTTCACTATTGAAGATCGATAGGTCGTTAAAGGTGAATTTGTCTATTTCCATTTCCGGGAATTTGGAATTTACCTCATCGTGCGAATTTCAGCCGCTCTCCTTTATGAGATTCGTCCCACAGGCCATTTCCATATTCTCCTGTCTGCTGAAATACGAGATTACCGTTAATAAAGGTGTGAGTTATACTTGCAGGGAACTGATGTCCTTCAAGCGGACTCCAACCGCATTTGTATAAAATATTTTCTTTTGTTACTGTGTAGGGTCTGTTCATATCCACAATTACTAAATCTGCCTGATAACCTTCGCGGATAAAACCCCGATTAGCAATCTGAAAGCAAGTAGCCACTGCATGGCTCATTTTCTCTGCAACCCTTTCAATGGTGATTTTTCCTTCTTTTACATACTGCAGCATTAGCTGAACAGAATGTTGAACAAGAGGAAGACCGGAATGAGCTTTTTCATAAGGACTCTGTTTCTCGCTTAGCAGATGTGGTGCATGGTCGGTGGCAATAACATCCAGGCGGTTATCGGCGAGTGCGTCCCACAAAGCGGATTTATTTTCAGAAGATTTAATGGCAGGGTTGCATTTTATCAGGTAGCCGAGTTCTTTATAATCGTCGGCTGTGAAATGCAAATGATGTACACAAACTTCGGCAGTAATTCTTTTTTCCTTTAACGGAAGCATATTTGAAAATAGCTGCAATTCTCTTGCTGTGCTGATGTGCAGGATGTGTA
>DATCKB010000287.1:0-16321 GCA_036562505.1 Parasegetibacter sp.
GTGATATCTTTTTATAGAAATTAATCACCTTGTTAGAAGAGAAGATAACCGGCGTGCAGATGTCCAGAATACGGTGATCCGCAAAGGTTTTTATAACTAGTTCCGGACCGATACCGTTAATATCGCCGATACTGATTCCTATCACAGGCTTGGAAGATGATGCATGATTCATTTGCAGATACGAGTTTGGGTAAAATTAAGGAATAATTACCGAAGCAGCAGAACCAGAGCATGCCGGAAATAACTAGCTTTGCATCCGATGTCATATATCTTAAAAAAATCGCTGGGGCAACATTTCCTGAAAGACGAAAATGTCTGCAAACAGATTATCAGTGAATTATTTTCCCATTCTTTCAATAACCTTCTGGAAGTGGGTCCGGGTGGCGGGGCATTAACGAAATACCTCGTGAGGAACAAGGATATCAACTTTAAGGCTGTAGAGCTGGATAAGGAAAAAATAACCTGGCTCAGCAACCACATACCCGGACTGGAGGAAAAAATCATTTCCGGAAGTATTCTGGACATTGCCCCTCCTTTTGAAGATCAATTCGCTATTGTGGGAAATTTCCCTTACAACATTTCTTCGCAGATATTGTTTAAAATACTGGACTGGAAACCGCAGGTACAACTGATGGTAGGAATGTTTCAGAAGGAAGTGGCGGAGCGGGTTGTGGCCCGCCACGGCAGCAAAACCTATGGTATTCTGAGCGTGCTGGTACAGGCTTTTTTCGAAACAGAATACCTGTTTGAAGTTCACGAAAACTGCTTTACTCCGCCACCCAAAGTGAAGAGTGCAGTAATCAGGCTGATACCCAAACAGGAGCCAGCGAAATTTGCTTCTGAAAAAGCATTCTTTCAACTTGTGAAAACTGCATTTAATCAGCGAAGAAAAATGTTGCGAAACAGTGCCCGGGGATTATTTGATCCTGAAACATTGCAGGATAAAATATTTGAAAAACGTCCGGAACAGTTGTCGGTTAACGATTTTGCTGACCTCAGCTTCCGGATGGCCGCATTCAATCAGGCCGGTTCCTGAGCATACATAAATAGAGAAAACGAAGTGTAGAAAAAGTTTGAAATGAAAGGGAAAGTAATTATCACGGCAAAAGTTCATTCATATCTCATCGAACAACTGGGACAGAAAGGTTATAGTGTAGAATACCATCCTGCCATCACCTATAAGGAACTGGTGGAAATGATAGGGGATGCTGTAGGTTTGATCGTAACTACGCGTTTGCGCATAGACAAGACCGTTATAGATGCGGCGCCTCAGCTGAAATGGATTGGCAGACTGGGAAGCGGGATGGAATTGATTGATGTACCTTATGCAGAATCGAAAGCTATACTCTGTGTGAGTAGTCCGGAAGGCAATTCAAATGCTGTTGCGGAACATGTGCTGGGGATTCTCCTTAATCTTATGAATAATATTAGTTTAAGTCATAGTCAGGTGCGTGAAGGGAAATGGCTGAGGGATGAGAACCGCGGAACCGAACTGACCGGAAAAACGGTAGGGATAGTGGGTTATGGACATACAGGTAGTAATGTGGCTAAACTGCTCAGATCTTTCGATGTAAATATTCTGGCATACGACAAATATAAAAGCGACTTTGGTAATGAATGGGTGAAAGAAGCAGGAATGGAAGATCTGATTGAACTGGCCGATGTGATTACGGTTCATGTACCATTGACCGATGAAACTTTTCATATGTTCAGTGATGATTTTTTCAGTTCTCTGAAAAAGACACCCTATTTTATTAATGCCTCCAGAGGTAAGGTAGTTGATGTGCCCGCACTGGTCCGCGCGCTGAAAAACGGTTGTGTTCGCGCTGCCGGATTAGATGTTCTGGAAAATGAACAACTCAGCACTTATACGGAGGCGGAAAAAGAACAATTATTGTGGCTTACATCTCAGCCCAATGTCATTGTAACCCCACATATAGCGGGTTATTCACATGAAGCATTTTTCAAAATGAGTAAGGTGATCTTAGAAAAACTAGGCATTTAGCTTCTTCACCAGACAACTCCCTGAGCTGGCATTTACCGCGCTGGCTGTTCCGATTTTATATTGTTTTTTTATTTCGAAAAACTTATATTTGCATTAATACATGCAACGCTTTAGGAATCATTCCTGAGGCGTTGTATTTTTTTTGTTGCCTTAAACGAAGCCTTATATGAAAGTAAACTACATTACAAAAGAAACACTTGAGCAGTTGAAAGCAGAACTGCATCATTTGAAAACTGTAGAGAGACCTGCGGCGGCCAGAGCAATTGCAGAGGCACGCGAGAAAGGCGATTTAAGAGAAAATGCAGAATACGATGCTGCTAAAGAAGCTCAGGGTATCCTGGAAGCAAAAATAGTTCAGCTTGAAAACGATATTGCTACTGCAAAACTGGTTGATACTGAGAATATTGACACCAGCAAGGTTTCAATTCTTACAAAGGTTACCATTACCAATATTGCTACAAAGAAAACCTTCACGTATCAACTCGTAGGGGAGAAAGAAGCGGACCTGAAAGCGGGAAAAATTTCCATTACTTCCCCGATCGGAAAAGGATTGTTGGGTAAGGCGGTAGGTGATGTGGCTGAAGTACATGCCCCTAATGGCTTAATGAAATTTAAAGTAGAGGATATTACTATTTAAGTTCAGCGGTTGCCCGTGTTCTATCAGTAAATGTTGCAGCAATTTTCCGGGACTTATCCCGACTAATTTCAGGAGCTTATGACTATTTTTTCAAAAATCATAGCAGGCAGCATTCCTTCGTACAAGATAGCGGAGAATGAAGATTTTTTTGCCTTTTTAGACATTGCGCCTATGGCAGAAGGGCATACGCTGGTGGTTCCCAGGGTGGAGGTGGATAAGATATTCGACCTCCCCGACGACTACCTGCAGAAAATGCTGGTATTTGCCAGACCTATAGCGAAAGCTATTGAACAGGCTTTTCCCTGCAACCGGTGTGGGATTGCTGTAATCGGACTCGACGTACCGCATGTACACATGCACCTGGTTCCGATTAACAGTGCAGACGATCTCAATTTCACCCGTCCGAAACTCAAACTGACTCAGGAGCAGTTTCTTGAAGTGCAGGAAAAGTTGACGAAATTGATTGCTGAGGGTTAGATAAACTGGTTTCAGGAATTCCGGAATAGCAGATTACCCTCATGGTCTCAAAGGGCTTTTATAGTATTCGTCCGGGATTTGTGGAAATAAATTCCTCCCAGCCGTTTTTTTTACCACCCGAAACTGCCGCTATCGGCGAAGAGCTCTGATAATGGTGGCAAAGGGCCACAGCAAGGGCATCCGTGGCATCAAAAGAAGCAGGAACCTCGTTAAGCTGCAGGGTTCTTTTTAATAATTCCCAGACCTGCTCTTTGCTTGCATTTCCGTTGCCTGTAATAGATTGTTTCACTTTTTTAGGGGAGTATTCCGTTACTGGGATATTACCCTGCATAGCTGCGGCAATAGCTACCCCCTGCGCCCTTCCCAGTTTGAGCATACTCTGAACGTTTTTACCAAAAAAGGGAGCTTCAATGGCAAAACTGTCTGGTTTAAATCGCTGAATCAGTTCGGTTACGTGCTGATGAATCAGAAATAGCCGGTCGTATATGTCTTTCCTTCCTGAAAGCTTTAGAGCATCCATTTCCAGTAAAGAAATCTGATTACCATGTATCTTTAACAGTCCGTAACCCATCACAATGGTACCGGGATCAATGCCGAGAATGATTTTCACTGGTGGTTGCAAGAGAGAAAGTATTTAAATCTAAATGAAAGACCCTGAACAAAAGTATTAAAATATTCATCAACTACCTTTTAGGTCCGCTGCTGTTTTTATGGTTCAGCTGGCATATCTGGCAGCAGATCAATGCAGAGGATAATCTTCAGTCTTCCTGGGATAACATTAAAAAATTTACTGCTACAGATAAGTGGAAACTTGCAGCTGTGATGGCTCTCATGCTTGCGAACTGGGGGATTGAAGCTCAGAAATGGCATCTTTCCATTAAACACCTGCAGAAAATCACTTACTGGCGCAGTTTTCGTGCAATTTTATCGGGTATTTCCTTCGCGGTGAATACACCGAACCGAACCGGGGAATACCTCGGACGAATCCTGTATGTTGATGAAGGAAACCGCCTGAAAGCCGTATCCATTACCATTTTGAACAGCTGGAGTCAGTTACTGATTACACTTTTAACAGGATGTTCAGGACTTTTTATATTTCAATTATATCTTGGTAAAGCAACCATTGAGGAGCATGGGTTGTCTATATTCTGGATGCGCTCTTTGCAGTGGGTGCTTATTGTAATAACGGTACTGTTTATGCTCTTATATTTTCGGTTGGGACTTTTGGTGAGTTTGCTGGAACGGATTCCCCTGATCAATAAATATTCCCGGTACTTTAATGTACTGCAAGGTTTCCGAAGGAAGGAATTGTGGAATATGCTGGCATTGTCCTTTTTGAGATATACGGTGTTTCTGGCCCAGTATTTATTGATTTTTAGTGTATTTAAGGTGGATATGTCGTGGTGGGAAGGCTGTCTGGCAACCAGTGTAATGTTTCTTCTGCTAGCTATAGTTCCTACTATTGCACTGGCAGAACTGGGATTACGAGGAGAAATCAGCTTACAGGTATTCGGATTGCTAACCACCAATAAACTGGGCATAATAGCTGCCACGGGAGCAATCTGGTTTATTAATCTGCTGATTCCGGCTATTGCAGGGAGCGTATTGTTGATTGGTTTGAGGATTTTCAGGAAAAATAATATAAAATAATCTTATATAACCTTCGTTTGATATTTGGCGGAAGGATGATTTTAAAATTGAAGCAGCATGAAAATATTCGGAGTTTTACTTTTAATACTGATTTCTTTTTCGGGATTGCGGAGTGCTGATTCGGATTCAGATTTCCTGAATAATAGTGATTTTATTACTGACATAAAGCAGAATGCTGAGAATCAGTTTTCGTATGATCAGCAGGACAGTGTATCATCGATACTTAACCAGACCACTTGCGGCTTAAAAAATACTGCATTTCAGGCAGGCGAATCAATTACGTTGAAAGTGTTTTATACCCTTGCCGGAATTTATGTTGGAGCAGGTGAAGCCACTTTTACCACTACTCTGAAAAAGTTGAATAACAAGCCAGTGTATCATGTAGTGGCACAGGGAGGAACTTACAGTTTTTACGATAAATTCTTCAAAGTTCGGGATCGGTATGAAACTTATATCGACACAGCCCATCTGATTCCTTACAAGTTCATCAGAAATATTGATGAGGGGGGGTACAAGAAATATGAGAATGTGAGTTTTAACAGAACTGCAAATACTGCGGTAACCACAAACGGAGTAACGAAAGTTCCTGAGTGTGTTCAGGATGTTATCAGCATGGTGTATTATGCCCGCAATCTCGATTTTGACAAGTATAAGGAAGGGGATAAAATTCCGTTTAGTATGTTTATCGATGATGAGGTGCATAATCTTTATATGCGATACCTCGGTAAAGAAACAGTTAAAACTAAATACGGAAAATTCAAAGCCATCAAATTTAAACCCTTGCTGATTAAAGGATCAGTGTTTGAGGGAGGAGAGAATATGACAGTTTGGGTTTCCGATGATGCCAACCGTTTACCTCTGCGGATTGAAAGCGCCATTAGTGTGGGAAGTATCAAGGTAGATATGTCGCAATACCGCAATTTAAGATATCCTCTTTCTTCTTTGATTAGTGTAAGATAGAAGAAGACATTTCTGTCGCAATGAACGACATTTCAAAACATAAAGACGACGGTTATCAGATTAGCACCGATAATGAAATGCTGGATGTTGATTTAATAATCAACTTTCTATGCAGTTCATATTGGGGGAAGGATTATAAACCTGAAAATATTCTGAAGTCAATCGAGAATTCGTTTTGTTTTGGTTTATATATCGCTAAGCGCCAGATTGGATTTGCAAGGGTGATAACAGACTATATGCATTTTGCCTGGTTAGCGGATGTTTTTATTGTTCCTGAAATGCGGGGAAAGAAATGCGGAAAGATTTTTATGGAAGCGATTCTAGGCCATCCGGATTTAATAGATGTAAAACGCTGGAGGCTGGCTACCCTTGATGCACATAACTTTTATTCTAAATTTGGCTTTACTCCTCCTGTTTACCCCGAGAGATTTATGGAGAGAGTAAAGTGAACAAAAGTTGTTTTCTGACAAAGTATCAACCTTTAGAGCAGACTACCGAAATGATATAAGTTAATTACCCCACTTAACAAAAAAGGGGCCCTTTCAGGTCCCTTTTTTTGCAGTGCGGGTGGAGGGACTCGAACCCCCATGCCTCGCGGCACCAGATCCTAAGTCTGGCGTGTCTACCAATTTCACCACACCCGCATTCAAAGTGGGTGCAATATTATGATATTATTTTAAATTTTTTCGCTTTTCAGCTAAAAACTCCTCAAATCAGCAACGCCTATTTCCGTAAATTTGTTTTCTATGGATACAGTAGTTGCGCAACCGGTTTATAATCTGAATGAAGAAGAAGAAAAAAAGCTGATCCTCCGGGAATACCGGGCCCTTTTACGCTGCCTCAAAGCCAAACTTAAAAAAGGTGATAAGGAACTCATCCGCCACGCTTTCGAAATGGCGGCTGAAGCACATAAATCCATGCGCCGTAAAAGCGGTGAACCCTATATACTTCACCCCATTGCTGTTTCCAGAATATGCGCCGAAGAAATTGGCCTGGGTGTGCGTTCTTCTATCTGCGCCCTACTTCACGATACAGTTGAAGATACCGATGTATCCATTGAAGATATTGAGCGGGAATTCGGAAACGAAATCGCCCGTATCGTGGACGGACTTACTAAAATTGCCAACGTCATTGATGCCAACTCTTCGCAGCAGGCAGAAAATTTCAAGAAAATCCTTCTGACCCTTACCGATGACCCCAGGGTCATTCTCATCAAACTGGCTGACCGCCTTCACAACATGCGCACCCTCGAAAGCATGAAAAGGGAAAAGCAGTTGAAAGTGGCTTCGGAAACCGTTTGGGTTTACGCTCCGCTTGCGCACAGAATGGGGCTGTATAACATAAAAACTGAACTCGAGGATCTGGCTATGAAATACATGGAGCCGGAAACCTATAAAAGTATCGCCAGAAAACTCGCTGAAACCAAAAGAGAAAGAACCCGCTACATCAACGAATTTATTCGTCCGATAAAAGAAAAACTCGAAAAAGCAAATTTCTCATTTGAAATTCATGGTCGCCCCAAAAGCATTCACTCCATCTGGAACAAAATGAAAAAGAAGGGAGTAGCTTTTGAAGAAGTTTATGATCTCTTTGCTATCAGAATCATACTTGACTCTCCTCCTCAACGCGAAAAAGAAGATTGCTGGAAAGTATATTCTATGATCACTGATGAATATACTCCAAGTCCCGAAAGGCTGCGCGATTGGCTCAGTAATCCGAAATCGAACGGTTACGAAGCTCTTCACACAACCGTGATGGGTCCGCAGGGCAAATGGGTGGAAGTACAGATCCGTTCCAAACGTATGAATGAGATTGCAGAGAAAGGTCTGGCTGCCCATTGGAAATATAAGGAAGGTTCAAACGACGAAAGCCGCTTCGATAAATGGTTCCAGCAAATCAGAGAAGTATTGCAGAATCCGGATGCTGATTCGGTCGACTTCCTGCAGGACTTTAAAACCAGTTTTCTTGCTGAAGAGATTTACGTGTACACACCAAAAGGTGACGTGAAAATGTTGCCTACAGGTTCCACAGCTCTCGATTTTGCGTTCTCCATTCACAGTGCCATCGGTACAAAATGTATCGGTGCGAAGGTGAATCATAAACTCGTTCCTATCAGCCATAAATTGCGAAGCGGCGATCAGGTGGAGATTATTACTTCCAACAAACAACGCCCGAACGATGATTGGTTGAATATTGTAGTTACTGCCAAGGCAAAAAGCAAAATCAAAGACGCGCTCAAAGATGAGAAGAGAAAAGTAGCAGAAGATGGTAAATACGCTGTACAGAAGAAACTAGAGGGCATGGGTGCTGCTTTCAGCCAGTATAATCTGGATACGCTTACTACATATTATAAAGTTCCGTCACAGCTCGATCTGTTCTATCAGGTAGCCGTAAAAGCTATTGATTTGAAAGACCTGAAGGAATTTAATGTGCTGGGCGACAAACTGGAAATACCTAAACCGGTTAAACCTGCTCCTTCACCGGTTGAATCCAGGCCTGAAGCACTAACTCCTCCGGGTAACCGAAAAGATACTGAACTGATTATTTTTGGTGAGAGCAGCGATAAAATTGTTTACAGTCTGGCTAATTGCTGCAAACCTATTCCCGGCGATGACGTATTCGGTTTTGTAACTACCGGTAAAGGTCTGACTATTCACCGCACAAACTGTCCGAATGCTGCTAAACTCCTCGCCAACTACGGGCACCGTGTGGTAAAAACCAAGTGGGCGAAGAATAAAGAAATTTCCTTCCTAACCGGTCTGAAAATTATTGGTCTGGACGACGTAGGTGTGGTAAACAGAATCACCAATCTTATCTCCGGTGAAATGAAAGTGAATATCAGTGCGCTCACTATTGAAGCCCGTGAAGGTGTATTTGAGGGAAATATCCGCGTTTTTGTTCATGATAAGGAGGAGCTCGATGAACTCGTACGTCGCCTGAAAATGCTGCCAGGTATTGATTCTGTAGATCGTTATGATACTGAAGGAACTTTATAAGAAAATCATGTTATCAACCGATCTGGTTCTTTGTGATGGGTTTCAAACTCATTTAGCGTTATAATTCTTTAACTTTCGTCCTGAATTCAATTGTTCACACAAATACAAACATTGTTGGCATGAAACAACTGTTGTCGATCATTCTCGTTTTATCTTTTGTTACCACATCTTTTGCGCAGAAAAAGCAACTTACTATGGAAGATGCTTTTCTGAATGCAAGAACAACGCTGGCACCTGAAAACCTTCGTCAGCTAAAATGGATAAAAAATTCTGATTACCTCTCTTATGTTGTCAGGAAAAACGGAGTAGATATCCTGATGAAACGAGCAGCTATAGGTTCCGCCGAATCAGAACTGGTGACATTAACTACGCTGAATGAAGCAGCAAGGAATTTCGATGCAAACCTCCGGTTCCAGGCTTTTCCACAGGTTGAATGGATTTCTGAAACCCAGTTTCTGTTTGATATTCCCGGTAAGCAACTTCGTTATGATATAACTGCAAAGACCTTAACCCTACATCGCGAAAAAGCATTACCGGCAGGTGCTGAGAATATCGATATAAATCCTGTAAAAGGACAAATAGCATTCACGATAAAGAATAATCTTTATGTTTCTGACGGAAAGACTCATACTGCTGTTACTTCGGATACCAATGAAGGAATTGTAAATGGTCAGTCTGTTCACCGTCAGGAATTCGGTATAACCAAAGGAACTTTCTGGTCGCCTAATGGTAATCTTCTTGCGTTTTACAGAATGGATGAAACTATGGTAACAGATTATCCTATCATCGACTGGTCGGCCAAACCTGCGAAAAACGTTAACATCAAATATCCCATGGCTGGTGGTAAAAGTCATGAAGTCACTTTAGGCGTTTTCAATCCTTCCACAAGACAAACAATATACATTGAAACGGGCGAACCTAAAGAACAATACCTTACCAATATTGCCTGGTCGCCTGATGAGCGCTATGTATATATTGCTGTACTGAACCGCGGTCAGGATCATATGAAGCTCAATCAATATGACGCAACAACAGGTAAATTTGTAAAGACTATTTTCGAAGAAAGAGACGAAAAATATACTGAGCCTTTGCAGCCAATGGTGTTTGTTCCCAACAAACCCAACTGGTTTATCTGGCAGTCGCAACGTGATGGTTTCAATCATCTGTACTTATATGATATCAACGGAAAGCTGATCAGACAGCTCACCAAAGGTGAATGGGTGGTGACCAATTTTGCGGGATTCGATCCGAGAAGTGAAAAAGCATTTTTTACCAGTACAATTAACAGTCCCATTACCCGTGATTTCTGCAGTGTTTCACTTGCAGACGGCAAGATAACAAGGATCAGTTCAGGAACCGGAACACATACGTCTTTCCTGAATGATAAGGCAACGATGGTCCTCGATCATTTCAGCAGCACAACCGTTCCAAGAAAATGGGCGGTTTATAACACTTCCGGAAAGGAGCTCAGTGTAGTACTCGAAGCCGCCAATCCCCTGAAAGATTACCAGCTTGGGGAAATGTCGATTTTCACTATCAAGAGCAATGATAATTTTGATCTCTATTGTCGCTTATACAAGCCAGTAAATTTCGATTCAACTAAAAAATATCCTGTGATTGTATATCAGTATGGTGGTCCGCATGCCCAACTGATTAACAATACCTGGAATGGAGGTACTGGTGATCTTTGGTTCCAGCACCTAGCTGGAAAAGGTTATGTGGTATTCACCGTGGATACCCGCGGAAGCGCAAACAGAGGAAAAGCTTTTGAACAGGCTACCTTCCGCAGACTGGGTGAAGCAGAAATGGAAGATCAGCTGGCAGGTGTAAAATATCTGAAAAGTCTTCCTTATGTAGATGCTTCCCGAATTGGTCTGATAGGATGGAGCTACGGAGGGTTTATGACTACTTCGCTGATGGTGAAACATCCCGGAGTATATAAAGTTGCTGTGGCAGGCGGACCGGTGATGGACTGGAGTTTTTACGAAATCATGTACACTGAGCGCTATATGGATACGCCTCAGGAAAATCCGGATGGATACAAAAACTCAACCCTGGCCAATTTTGTGGATAATTTAAAGGGCCGCCTCCTGCTCATTCATGGTACCCAGGATAATGTAGTAGTGTGGCAGCACAGTATCATGTTTGTAAAAGAAGCGGTAACTAAAGGTAAATTAATCGATTATATGATTTATCCCGGTTACGAACACAATGTAGGAGGAAAAGATAGGGTACATTTATTTAATACGATTACCCGTTATTTCGACGATCACCTTTAAGGGCAGACTGTATATTTGACTTTTTAATTTTGAATTTTGCCTTTTTACTTTTGCATTTTGACTCTTTAATAAACTATTTTTGCCGCTCAATAATTACAAAACTTTATAATGATAGACGTTATTCTGGGTCTCCAATGGGGTGATGAGGGAAAAGGGAAAATAGTCGACTATTTCGCTCCGAAATACGATATAATTGCCCGTTTCCAGGGAGGTCCCAATGCAGGACATACACTCTATGTGAAAGGTGAGAAAGTAGTATTACACCAGATTCCTTCAGGAATTTTTCATCCGCATACTACTAACCTGATCGGAAACGGAGTAGTACTTGATCCGGTTACCCTGAAGAAAGAATGTGATGTAGTCCGTTCAATGGGAGTTGACGTAAAAACCAATCTTTTCATCAGTGAAAGAACTACACTGATTCTGCCTACTCACCGTGCCCTTGATAAGGCTTCCGAATTATCTAAAGGATCGGAAAAAATCGGTTCCACACTTAAAGGAATCGGTCCGGCTTACATGGATAAAACCGGTCGTAACGGACTGAGAGTGGGAGATATTCTACATCCCAGCTTTAAGGATAAATACGAAGCGCTGAAGGCAAAGCATATTAAGCTCCTCGAAAACTACGATTTTCAGGAGGATATTTCCGGATGGGAAGAAGAATTTTTCGCAGCAGTTGAGTTCCTGAAAACACTCAATATTGTAAACGGAGAATATTTTATAAATGAGAAATTGGCGCAGGGTAAACAGGTAATGGCTGAAGGAGCTCAGGGCTCAATGCTTGACATTGACTTCGGGACCTTCCCCTTCGTTACCTCATCCAGCACGATTTCTGCAGGAGTTTGTAATGGATTGGGTGTTGCACCACAAAAAATCCGTGATATTATCGGTGTAACCAAAGCTTATTGCACCCGCGTTGGAAGTGGACCTTTTCCTACCGAACTTCACGATGAAACCGGTGAAGAACTGAGAAAAATCGGAAAAGAATTCGGCGCAACAACGGGAAGGCCCAGACGCTGCGGCTGGATTGATCTGGTGGCTCTCAGATACGCTTGCATGATTAACGGAGTTACCAAACTGGTGATGACCAAAAGCGATGTGCTTGACCCCTTCGCTGAACTTAAAGTTTGCGAAGCTTATGAAATAAACGGAGAAAAAACGACCGTGGTTCCGTTTCAGATGTCACTCTGCGATATTAAACCTCAACTACGTTCTTTTGAAGGTTGGCAAACAGATATAACCGGTGTGGAAAAATTTGAAGATTTGCCCCAAAAAATGAAAGAATATGTGAACTTTATCAATCAGTATATTGGAGTAAATATTCATTACATATCAAATGGACCAGGCCGGGACCAGATCATATTAGTATGATCTAAATCATAAAATCCTGACATTTAAAAAAAGGTTGAAAAACTCCTTCAAAAATTTGGAGGATTAGAAAAGACAATGAAATTTTACATCGAAATCCTGATGGCATATGGCAGCAAAATCTGAAAACAACAAAAAAGCAGCAGCTAAAAAAATAGCTCCTGGTAAAGAAACTTCATCGAAGAAATCCGGAAAGTCAAAAAAGGAATTGGACGATGAGGAAATTTTTGATGAAGAAGACGATGACATGGAGGATGTAAAACCTTCAAAGAAAGGCGCTAAGTCATCCAAAAAGAAGATTGATGACGATGAGGATGATGATGATTTTGATGAGGATGAAAAAGATGACTGGGAAAAAGTCGATGACGACGACGACTGGGACCCTGATTTTGAAGAATTTGATATTCCAAAATCAAGAGGTAAAAAAACCGGTTCAGGGAAGAAAACTGCAAAAGACGATGATGATGATTTCGGATTAGACGATGATTTTAAAGACCTGGATCTGTTTAATGATACAGGATTCGACGACGACGATGATTTCTAATCTTTTTACTTACAGTAAGTCGACGATTTTCAGCGTAGCTAATACATGTGAATAGAAAATATGCAAAATTTCCTGTAGCAAATCTGCAGGAATTAAAACGGAAAATGTTGAACTGGTCTGACCAGTTCAACATTTGTGCTTTTTTGGATACCCATCATTATCAGCTTCCTCTCAAACATTATTCCGCGATTCTTGCCGTAGGTGCAGTCCGGCTATTTAAGGCTGAACAGGATAATTACCTTGACGAGTTGAAGAAATGGGCAGTAAAAGACTGGATGTTCGGGCATTTTTCTTACGGTTACAAAACAGGACCGGATTCTGTTCATTCCAGTCTTCCCGACAGATTGGGTTTTCCTGCATCATTTTTCTTTATACCAGAAACGATTTTTTTGCTGACTGAAAATGAGTTGCGTATTGAAAGCTGCTCTGCAGAACCTGAAGAATTGTTTGAATCTCTGAATAAGTTTCCGTTTCAGCGTGAAATATCCCGACAAAGCCAACTGTCAATGCAGAAAGAAGAAATGCAAGGTGAGGAGTGGCTCCTGCACAGGGAATTGAAAAATAAGGGCACGATGCTGAATGATGTGTCACGAAACCAGAAGTTGCAGTTTTCGCCCCGGCTAAGTAAAACTGAGTATATTGAAAAAATTAATACTTTAAAGGCGCATATCGCCCGGGGAGATTGTTATGAAATAAATTTCTGCCAGGAATTTTATGCAGAAAATGCAGAAATTAATCCGATAACCATTTATGCCCGTCTTTCTGAAATTTCACCTACACCCTTTGCGGCATATTATAAAATTGACGATCATTTTCTAATTTGCGCCAGTCCTGAACGTTTTCTACAGAAAAGAGGTTCCACCATTTGCTCTCAACCCATTAAGGGCACGTGGGAGCGAAACAGACACAATGAAGAAGCCGACATGCATAATCAGTATCTTTTGCAGAATGATCCGAAAGAAAGGGCTGAAAATGTGATGATTGTAGATCTGGTACGAAACGACCTCTCTAAATTCTGTAAAGAAGGCACAGTAAAGGTTAAGGAACTGTGCGGGGTTTACCCGTTTCCTCAGGTTCATCAAATGATATCAACGATATGCGGGGAGGTTTCCGATGAACTCCACTGGACAGACGCCATAAAAGCCAGCTTTCCGATGGGTTCTATGACTGGTGCACCAAAATACCGGGTCACTGAATTGATTGAACAATATGAAGTCACCCATCGCGGTTTGTATTCGGGAGCAATAGGTTACGTAAGTCCGGTCGGAGACTTCGATTTTAATGTAGTTATTCGAAGTCTTTTATATAATCAGACTGAAAAATACCTTTCTTATCAGGTAGGTTCCGGAATTACCTTCTATGCCGATCCTGAAAAAGAATACGAAGAATGTTTATTGAAAGCAGAAGCAATTAAGAGAATATTTGAACCGGACTGATTCACCCATGTAAAGCTCCTCCAGAGCCGGTTCAACTACCCGGGTTTAATAACCGGTTAATTCCTTTTTACGCTGTTCATTAATACCTGCACAGATTCGCTCAGAATCATGTAACGATTGGCATTGAATACGTCCATTTTATCGGTAGGAAGCTTCAGGTCGTAGGTTTTTCCGCTGCCTAGTTCAGCATCAAAGCCAGGATTCAGCGCATTAAAGTCGGCCAGATCCATTTCGAGGACTTTAGCAATAATATGCGAGTTGTATTTTCCGGAAATCGGTTGAACTCTTGTATTATCCATTTCTGCTCTGACCGCAGCTGTTTCCAGATAGTTGGTTTGAAGAGCAGTAAGTTCCTTAGTGGTAAGTGTAGTAACTCCACCCTTACCTTCCATAATATAGTGTGTAGCAATAAATTTCTTTACGTGATTTCTGGATTCTGCAGGCAGATTATGCTGAAGTTTCCAGAAATTGCGCGTGCCCGACTTTTTAATAGCGCTCTGTACACGACCCGGACCACTATTGTAAGCGGCTATCACCAGCAACCAGTCGTCGAGCTGGCTATACAATTGTTTCAGATACTTCGCAGCAGCGTGAGTACTTTTTACGTAGTTGTTCCGCTCATCTACTTTACTATTCACTTTCAATCCCATTACACGGGCAGTGGAAGGAATAAACTGCCAGGGACCTGAAGCTCCGGCTACTGATGAGGTATGTGTGCGAAGGTTAGACTCCACCACTGCCAGGTATTTCAATTCTGTAGGCAAACCATGTTTTTCGAAGATATCTTCGATCATATCGAAATAAGGCTTACCCCATTCCTTCATTTTTTCCAGCTTTTTGGAGTGGGTTTTCACGTAATCCTTAACAAAATCTATTGCATGGGGATTCAAATGAGCATAGGAAACACCACTGGTGTTTTCATCTACATCGAAAAGATCTTTAAATGAAGATTTGATGTCGGTATTTGCAACGGCAAAACTGTTAATATTAATATCAGCAGATTCGTTGTTCTTGGAAGTTGATCCTGCAACTTTGGTCAGTTTATCAGATGCAGTATCAGTAACTGGAACGCCAGCCGATGTGTAAGTAGGGGGTTGCTCCTTTACTCCGGCCGCCTGCGCCGCAGTGAAAACCAACAGGCTAAGAAAGCCGGAAATCATTTTTTTCAATGCCATCACACATTTTTTTAATCCGGAAAATCATTTTCGACGGTCCGGATTTGATTTATATTTCTGTTAAATCAATCCATTTTGTGGATTTTCAATTAACGGATATTGTCCCTGTGTTGTAGCATCCTTTGATGCGAGAGCTGAGCAAAGATACCTCTTTGAACCGATTTTGGTACAATTCTATTCCAAGGGTATCCCAAAACTGAGCCCGAACAACGGGATGGAAATGGCTGGAATACTACTAAGTTAACTCAAACCAGGCAATATCCGCCAGTTTAATCGCCGTTATGGCTGCAATTATCTCGCCAATTTTGCCGGACGCTGGGTTGTGAGCAGGAAGTTTAAAGTAGAGGCGCTTTTTAAACTATAACGGGATTGAGAGGATGAGATAAGCGTAATTTATTGAAATTAATATAAATATATAATGTAAAAAAAATATGTGGTGGCTGTAGCGGTTGAAATAAGTCGTTTTTCGCTCCCGCCATTACCCGTCTCAGCACCTGTTTTTATAAAATGTTAAAAGACGCGAAAGGAGATGTATGGGGCCGTACCGACAAACTTATTTGCGGGTAAATATTCGGCAATAGTCGGCCGTGTTAGTCGACGATCGGAGGATCAGGTACCTAACTTACGGGAAATAAGAAATAAAATAGAAATTGAGATCTGAAAACCGAAACAATTGTTGAAGCCGGATATCAGCGGTTGAATTCTGATAATCAGGATTCCTTAGATTTTTCGTTCATTCCTTCCTCCATCTCTTTCTTCACAGTGGTTTTTGCATCGTTAAATTCGCGGATTCC
>DATCKB010000289.1:0-3418 GCA_036562505.1 Parasegetibacter sp.
ATCCTGAAGTTCCTTCTCGAAATTGCCGTGCTGATTGCAATTATCCTGGGTACAATTGTACTGGTTCAGGGGGTCAGAAGAATTCCTATTCAATACGCTAAACAAATCGTAGGTAATAAACAATTCGGCGGTGCACGTCAGTTCCTTCCTCTGAAAGTGAACGGTGCCGGTGTAATGCCAATCATCTTCGCTCAGGCGATCATGTTCCTGCCAACCTTGTTTTCTTATACTACCTTCGAATCAGGACAGGGAATTGCCAAAGTTTTTTCTGATCCGCGTCACGCAGCATACATGGCTATCTACGCAATAGTGGTAATCGGATTTACCTTCCTTTACACAGCGTTGATATTCAACCCAAAACAGATTGCTGACGACCTGAAAAGGAATAACGGATTTATTCCGGGTATCAAACCAGGGCAACCCACTGCCGATTATATCGGAACAATCATGGATAGAATTACACTTCCGGGTGCGATATTGCTCGCATTAGTAGGTATTCTTCCCGGGTTCGCTCAAAGATTCGGAATTACTCAGGGTTTTGCCTCTTTCTTTGGCGGAACTTCACTGCTGATTATGGTGGGTGTAATTCTGGATACCCTTCAGCAGATTGAAACCCAATTGCTGATGCGTCAGTATGACGGACTAATGAAGAGCGGACGGATTCAGGGCAGACAAACAGCGTCGCCGGTTTCCATCTGATGATAAAACCGACATTTAAATAAACTAACTGACCTGTTGAGTACTGCTCAACAGGTCTTCTAATTATTAAGAGAACCATACTGTATCAGATTTGTTTCTGATACCATTAGAATAGCATTTTATACTTATAAAAGAACCGGATTATATGATTTATTACAAAACCGACGCGGAAGTAGAGATGATGAGACAAAGTGCATTGCTGGTAAGTCGGACCTTAACCGAAGTGGCTAAGATGCTGAAACCCGGTATGACCACTATTTCATTGGATAAAATGATCGGAACATTCATAAAAGATCATAATGCCTCCCCCTCATTTCTGGGTTATAACGGTTATCCTTTTAACTCCTGCATTTCTGTAAATGATGTGGTGGTACATGGATTCCCGGGAGAGCAGGAATTGAAAGAAGGTGATATTGTTTCAGTAGATGTGGGTGTTATCCTGAACGGATGGCACGGAGATCATGCCTATACTTTTGCGATCGGAGATCCGGGAGATGAGGTAATGCAGCTGATTCAGGTTACCAAAGAATCTTTGTATAAAGGAATTGAAAAAGCTGTTGCAGGGAATTATCTGGGTGATATCTCTTATGCAATACAGGAACACACTGAAAAGAAACACGGTTACGGAGTGGTAAGAGAGTTGGTAGGACACGGATTAGGCAGAAGTATGCATGAAGAACCACAGGTTCCCAACTATGGAAAAAGAGGAAGCGGAAAAAAATTAAAAGAAGGATTGGTACTTGCAATCGAACCTATGATAAATATGGGTACAAGGGAAGTGTTTACGGATAGCGACGGATGGACGGTGAGAACAAAAGACGGTAAACCTTCGGTGCATTTCGAACATGATGTTTGTGTGAGAAAGGGTAAGGCCGATATCCTGTCGGATTACTCTATCATCGAAGCTGCTGAGCTTGCAAATCCCAATCTTTATAAAGTAAAAAACTTAGCTCAACCCCTCTCCTGAGGGGTTTGTTTTACGCAGAAAAAACAAGATTTAACCTTATTTATTTCTGCTTAACCTTTGAGCTGTTGACTTCGGGTTCTGAACGCATGAAAAAGAAAAAACTGATCATAATAGGAGGAGGTGCTGCCGGATTTTTCTGTGCGGTTAATGCTGCCCGTTTGAACCCTGCACTGGATGTGGTTATCCTGGAAAAAAGCAGTAAAATTCTCTCCAAAGTCCGGGTTTCAGGAGGAGGTAGATGTAATGTGACTCACTCCTGCTTCAATATTGCTGAATTGGTAAAAAGGTATCCGCGCGGGGCAAATTTCCTCAAGAAAACCTTTCACCAGTTTTTTACGAAAGATACCATTGAATGGTTTGCAGAAAGAGGTGTAGAACTTAAAACAGAATCTGACGGAAGAATGTTTCCGGTTACAGACAGTTCACAATCAATCATCGATTGTCTGGTCCGGGAAGCCAACAAGTTTGGTGTGAGATGGCACCTGAACCATGAAGTGAAAAAAATACAAAGGCAAGCTGATTCCGGTTTTTTAGTGGAAACTTCTCACGGACAAATGAGCGCTGATCATTTACTCGTTGCCTGCGGAGGATTCCCGAAATCCAGCCAGTTCAGCTGGTTGACAGATCTAGGGCATAGTATCATGGAGCCTGTTCCGTCCCTGTTTACCTTTAATATGCCTCAAAACCCCATAACAAAGCTAATGGGCATTTCTGTGGAGCAGGTTCAGATTAAGATAATCGGAACTAAACTCGTTGAATCCGGCCCGCTGCTTATCACCCACTGGGGCATCAGCGGTCCTGCCGTGCTGAAATTATCCGCTTGGGGAGCCAGAGAGCTGAAAGCCAGGGATTACCGGTTTTCCATCACAATTAACTGGGTTACCGAATTCAACGAAACCAGCATCCGGCCGGAAATTCTTTCAATCAGAAATGACCGGGCAATCCAGAAGATCATAAACCGGAATCCCTTCCGCCTCCCTCAGCGCCTCTGGGAACATTTATTGGAGCTGGCAGGCATAAATAAAGACTGGAAATGGGCAGATTTGCCCGCCAAAGAGCAGAACCGCCTCATTAAGCTGCTCTGCGGTATGGAAATGGAGGTCAGCGGAAAAACTACTTTTAAGGAGGAATTTGTGACCTGCGGGGGGATCGAACTTAGTGAAATCGACCCGAATACCTGCATGAGCCGGATTGCTCCTGAGCTTTATTTTGCAGGGGAAATCCTGAATGTAGACGGAATTACCGGCGGATTTAACTTTCAGCACGCATGGACCAGCGGATTTATCGTAGCCCGGACAGTTGCCGGCAAATCAATGTAGACGTACTGGTATTTTCCTGCTTTGCGGATACCGCACCAGACTGGCAAAACTTCGAAATAAATGTAGACGTACTGGTATTTTCCTCGTCCCGGACCCCCTGATTTCCCTATATTTTCCTATCTTTGCCGTCCCGTTTAAAAACCTCGGGATTTTATTATGGATGAAAATCAAATTGTAAACTCAAACGCTGAACAGCAGGAGAATGTAGGCGCCAACGAACAGTCTGGTGCAGCTACTTCTACAGCGACAACAAATGAACCTGCTGCAACACCCGTAGCTACACAGTTCGATACTCCGCACGATGATTTCGACTGGAGCGTAGACAAAAGAAACGTTTCTTCTTACACTGAAGAAGAAAAGCAGAAGTACGACAAAGTCTATGATGACACTTTCAAAGTCATCAATGACAATGAGATGGTGAAAGGTATTGTGG
>DATCKB010000296.1:0-21743 GCA_036562505.1 Parasegetibacter sp.
AGGCGGATATCAGTTGGCATACCAGTTTCACGGGTTTCTGCGCAGACTTAACGGCCGATGTGTATATCGACCTGCTCTTTGAAAATGATGCAACCCGCATTATGTCTTTATCCAAATTGCTTCCCAAACCGGTTGTAATTAATTCTGTAATTCACACAAGCCATGAAACTCATCCTTCATTTGTCCGGATAAACGGATGGCCGGGATTTTTAAAGAGAGATGTAGCGGAGTTTGCGGGTAATCGTGAAATGGAAGCCGCTATTTCAGCACTTGCTTCAAGCCTGAATAAAAAAGCTGAATGGGTGGAAGATATAACAGGTATGTTTACTCCAAAAGTGATTGCCATGATTGTAAACGAAGCCTATTTTGCCTTTGGTGAGGATGTGAGTACAAAAGAGGAGATAGACACAGCGATGAAATTGGGCACTAATTATCCGCAGGGACCGTTTGAATGGAGCAAAGAAATCGGACTGGAGAATATTCATAAATTATTACTCACGTTAAGCGCGAATGACAAGCGATATCAGATTGCTCCTGCGCTAATCCGGGAAGCGGTGGAAGCATAGGTAGATATTTAAACATACACATACAGGTTAGCAGCCTGTTGACGCATGATCATCATATCAAATACATGAATATCATATTAAACATAAATACTGCAGAGTCTGCTGCGGAACTCAGCATCGCCAGAGATGGAAAGATTCTGGAATCGGTGATAAACCTGCAGCAGAAAGATCATGCATCGTTTATTCAGCCGGCAATCAGCGAACTGCTTCAGAAATGCGGACTTAATATAAAAGAACTTAAAGCAGTTGCAGTTAGTAACGGGCCCGGTTCTTATACCGGACTCAGAGTTGGGCTGGCCACCGCAAAAGGGCTTTGTTATGCATTAAACATTCCGCTGATAACATTGAACACTCTGTCGGTAATGGCTCATACAAGTATAATGATTGATCAGCCTGAAACTAATGACACTTTATATTGCCCGATGATTGATGCAAGAAGAAACGAAGTTTTCACTGCTGTTTACGACCGCTTTTTAAACATCCAACTCGCCCCTACTCCACTGATTTTGTCGGAAAATTGCCTGGAAAAATTCGACCAAACACACAGAATGGTGTTTTCCGGGTCCGGATCCGCCAAGTGGAAACCCTTAAGTACCCGGAAAACGTCTGTTTTTGTTAATCCGGAAGATCATCTGGAATCAATGGCTTCTATGAGCTTCAACTCCTTTACTATCAATAACTTTACCGATTTAGCTTATTCCGAGCCGTTTTACTTTAAAGAATTCTTTTATCCTCAAAAAACTTAATCTGAATTAATAAGTTGGGAATTCTGCTAAAACGATTCGTTAAATATTAAGGAATTTGACGATAGGTTCGTATCTTTGTGTGGATATTCTATTGTTTAACCTTTTCAAAAATAATGTCTTATACGATGATCACCTCTGCACCGTATTCAATGGTATTGAACGCATCAGGACGAGAAGAAAACGCTGTGAAGCTGGATTTCGTCAATCTAAAGAAGGCTGCTCTGGTATTAAGGGCGTTGAACCACAAATTACGTCAATCAATCATTAAGCTGATCGACGAAAATGGTAAAATGACCGTAACCGACATCTATGTGAAGCTGCGCTTAGAACAATCCGTTGCATCCCAGCATCTTGCTATTTTGAGAAGAGCAGGTATCGTTAACACTGAGCGTGATGGAAAGTTCATTTATTACACAATAAACACTGAGAGAATTCAAAACATCAGTCGTTTTGTTGAGGATCTGATTACAAACTAATTAAGGTTTAGAAACCATTGAGAGCGGCAGATGACAGCAGTCACTGCCGCTTTTGTTTTTATATTACATTTGTACAAAATAAAATCATATGTTCATAAAGCAACTATACACGAATTGCTTAAGTGAGGCAGCTTATTATATCGAAAGTGAAGGGGAAGCAGTAATTATTGATCCGCTTCGTGATATTGAAGTTTATACTAATCTCGCTGAAGAACGCAATGCGAAAATCAAATATATATTTGAAACGCATTTTCACGCCGACTTTGTAAGTGGTCACCTCGATCTGTCGAGAAAAACCGGAGCTCCTATCGTGTATGGTCCGAATACAGAAACAAATTTTCCTATTCATAAGGCTAAGGATGGAGATATATTCCAGATAGGTAAAATCTCTGTTGAAGTGATGCATACACCCGGACATACCGTGGAATCGACCTGCTATCTCCTCCGTGATGAAACCGGAAAAGCTCACGCGGTTTTCACCGGTGATACCTTGTTTGTGGGCGATGTAGGCCGGCCGGATCTCAGCAGCGGTAATTTGTCGAAAGAAGAGCTGGCGGCTCAGCTCTATCATTCTCTTCAGAACAAAATTATCCCATTACCGGATGATGTAATTATGTATCCTGCACACGGACCAGGAAGTTCATGCGGTAAAAACCTGGGTCCTGAGACCTTTAGCACTATCGGAGAGCAGAAGCAAACCAATTACGCACTTCGCGCACAAAGTATGGATGAATTTATTAAAGCCGTAACTACCGGTCTTTCAGAAGCTCCTCAGTATTTTCCTATCAATGCCCGCATTAATAAAGAAGGTTATGACCCGATTGATAATGTGCTGAATAAAGGATTAATTCCCCTGAACATAGAGGCATTCAAAAAACAAGTAGCGGAAGATGCAATTATCGTTGACACGCGTCATGCCACTGTGTTTACAAAAGGATTTGTTCCGGGTTCTGTATTCATCGGGCTGGAAGGAAGATTTGCAGAGTGGGCCGGAAGTCTGCTTCCATTCGATAAACCTATTGTGCTGGTTACCGAACCTGGTAAAGAAAAAGAATCTGTAGTGCGTCTGGCGAGGGTAGGTTTTGATAAAATGAACGGATATCTTGATGGCGGTTTTGCAGCATGGGTTGCCGCTGGTGAGAATACAGATATGATTATTGATGTTGAAGCCGATGAACTGGCAATGGATCTTCCCTTCGACGATAATCTGGTTGTAATGGATGTCAGAAAAGAAGTGGAATTTGCTGATGGTCACGTAAGAGGTGCGGTAAATGTTCCCCTGAATTCAATGGTTGATCCCGCGATGAGTATGTCGCAGATTGAAGACAGCGATAACATTTATGTTCACTGCGCGGGAGGATACAGAAGTGTAATAGCTGCTTCTTTGCTGAAGAAAGAAGGCATCCACAATCTGCGCAATGTACTGGGTGGATGGTCTAAGATCAGGGAACAGGCAAACATTGAAGTGGAGAAAGATACAAGTGTGTTGAATTAACCGAAGCTTTTGTACCCGGGCCTTTCGGACCAAAAGGAAATTCAGCAGGCCCGCTGAATATTGCCGAATTACCCGCTGACTATTGTCGAATTATCGAACCTTCAACTAGATGTAACAAAACTTTATTACTGGTTATCTGCTTCAGCGGGTAACCAGTAAATCTTTATACTCGTCTGTAAATTTATGTTTCCAGCGGCGGTGACTCCATAACCAGTTCGACGGATGTTCTTTCATAAATTGCTCCAGCTTCTCCACATAACTTACAGTGATGGCACCTTGTGGTGAGGTAGCGGGAGCCTCATCGATCACTTCAACTCTGCACCCATAATAGCCGCGTTTTTTCTTATAAATTCCCAGGAAAAACACGGGTGCGTTGATTCGTTTAGATATTCTTTCTGTTCCGGTAGCGAAAGGAACCGGTTTTCCGAAGAATTCAATCCAGTATGAATTCCTCAGGTCGGGGGGATTCTGATCAGCTACCAACACCATCACATACTGCTGGTTTCTGAAAGGAGCCATAGCCCTCCGCATATCATCAGAAGCCAGAAGTTTTACTCCCGTACGGGTGCGGGTAGTTTTAAATAACCGGTCCACCGCCTTGTTTTCTACGGGTTTATAAACCGCCAGAAGCTGGTAGGTTTTGTTGAGTGCAATTGCCGGTACCAGAAATTCCCAGTTGAAGGTATGGCCCGCAATAAAATAGCAGGTCTTTCCGTTTGCATATATTTCAGGAAATTTTCCCAGATCCAGCTCACAACGCCTTGCCAGTTCTTTTTGCGAAATACTCAGCAGTTTAATTGCTTCCAGCCAGTTATCGATAAAACTGAGATAAAACTCTTTTGCGATCTTGGTTTTTTCTTCCTTTGACTTTTCAGGAAATGCAATATCGAGATTCGCCATCACAACCTTTCTCCGATACCCCACCACATAATAAAGTATCAGATAAAGAAAATCTGATATTCTATAAATCACCCAAAATGGAAGCAATGACAACAGATAGAAAAAACCGTAGAGAATATAATACATGGAATAGCTATAATACAATATTTTGAAGTAAGTTACTTTTCGACGGATAGTCGGTGTTATAATGCAATCCGCGGCTCTCGCGACGGAACTGCGCACATTTCACAATCAGAAAACCAACAGTTATTAAATTTCTTAGCTCGCATAACTGCGGAGATAAAATGGTGGTCTGGTATAATTCCTCAGTCTCCAGATGCAGAAGATCAAGACGTTTCAAAGCACGTTCCAGACGTACATTATTTCTCACAATTCCGATATAGTCGCTCATTAAAAGCTGCAGTTCTTTCAGACTTTGAGTAATCAGAATCATTTCTCTCGGAGCTGTGGTGCCGCGGGCATTCCAGTCGGGAATACCTTCCTTTATCTTTATGTCGTTGGCAATCTTTACCGCATCAAGGTAACAACGGTGTGCAAAAACCATTGCCTCCAGAAGTGAATTGGAAGCTAAGCGGTTTGCGCCATGTAACCCCGTAGATGCGCATTCCCCGCAGGCATAGAGTTTACGAATAGTTGTGCGTCCCCATTCATCGGTCTTAATTCCACCACAGCTGTAATGCGCAGCCGGCGCAACGGGTATCATATCACGCGACACATCTATTCCGATCGATTTACACTTTTCATAAATATTGGGAAAATGGTTTATAAAATTATCCATATCCATTTTCGTGCAATCGAGATATACATGATCAGCACCGGTGATCTTCATTTCGCTATCAATGGCTCTCGCAACAATATCACGCGGAGCCAGATCTTTCCGGTGATCATATTTCTCCATGAACGCTTCACCGTCTATATTTCTCAGGATGGCCCCATCGCCTCTTACTGCTTCGGTAATCAGGAAAGACGGACTCACACCAGGTTCAAACAATGCCGTTGGATGGAACTGAATGAATTCCATGTTTTCAACTCTTCCTTTAGCACGGTAAACCATCGCAATTCCATCACCTGTTGCAATTACCGGATTGGTAGTGGTACGGTAAACCTGTCCGATTCCACCAGTTGCAAGCAGAGTAATACCCGCAGTAATCTTTTCTATCTGATTTGTTTCCTGATTAAGAACATATACGCCATAGCATTCTATATCAGGAGTTCCCTTGGTAATCAGATATCCCAGATGATGCTGCGTAATCAGATCTACCACAAAGCAATGTTTGATAACGGTAATATTGGGCTGCCTGCTAACGGCTTCTAACAGGGCACGTTCTATTTCCTTACCAGTAACATCTTTATGATGCAGAATCCGGAATTCTGAATGTCCGCCTTCCTTTCCTAACATAAAGTCGCCATCCAGATTGGTATCGAAACGTGCACCCCATTCAATAATTTCGCGGATGCGTTCCGGCCCTTCCTTAACCACAATTTCAACGATGTGAGGGTTACACAAACCATCGCCCGCAATTAAAGTATCGTTGATATGTTTTTCGTAGCTGTCGTTTTCGAGATCAGTTACCCCAGCCACACCTCCCTGGGCGTATTTCGTGTTGGTCTCATCGGCCCGCGACTTAGTAATAATCAACACTTTTCTTTCGGGGAAATGTTGTGCAACTTTAAGTGCGTAGGTTAAACCGGCAATTCCTGAACCGATGACTAAAAAATCAGTCTGCATACTCATGGTAATGAGTACAAATTTAGTATTAAAATCGGGCTATGAAAGATTTTTAATCACGCAATATGAAACCGAAAAATCCTTCAAATTCCCTGGAGGGAGAAGTATTAACCCCATTTTGTTATTAAAGCAGTCAGGCGCTCCGCTCAGATTTTCAATAGCAATACTTTTCCGGTGGGCGGGAATATACACCTGTAGATAAGGATAAGTGCCGTCGCCCTCAAAACGGATACCGAGCCCGGCAGAAGGGTTAGTCAGCAAGCAGATTTCCTGAAACTGTTTATTGTTCGTTTGTTTCAACAGGAAACAATTATCCAGTTCAATATCACCGATCTTGTTTTTTTGATTAAACCGGTTGAAAGGAATTACAGAGCCGGTAGGAATCAACCGGTCGTCAAACTCAACCATCCCATCGCAGGGGAATTGCAATTCCCAGTCGTTCACGTATCCACCTAAAGTAAAATAGGGATGCCAGCCATCTGCCAGAGGTATGGTTTGGTCCGACAAATTCATGATCTGCGTGTAAATGTTCAGCCGGCTTTCTAAACCTAACGTATAAACGACTTTACAACTGTATTTAAACGGATAGGCTTCATCGTCTTTATCGTAGATATATTCCAGTTCAAGTCTGGCTTCATTTTCCGAATCAAAACGCTTAACTTCCTCAAAGGTTTTGTTATAAAGCAACCCGTGTATAGCATTCCCGTCTTTGAACTTGTTTCTTAATTCAAAACGCTTTCCCCCGAACTCATATCTTCCATCTTTCATCCTGCATACGAAGGGAGAAAGTTTGGGTCCTTTAAAGCTATCAGAGAGACCATTTTGCAGATCATTTTTATCGGTATAGCCGTCAATGATATTTATCCGCTCATTACCATGGATAACCGAAAATGCATTCAGCAAAGCGCCGGTCTGCGGAAGCACCACCACTTCTGTCCGACTGACAGTGTCTGCAAGAATAATCTGATTTAGTCCATTCTTATGCTGATTTGTAATGGAAAAACGCATCCAGTTATTTTCTTTAAAATTAACGGATTCTCTCTGGCTTTTCAATAGATTTGAATACCTTTCTGTATAGCAGAAACCGATTGACATTGACAACTTAAACCACCGGATATGCAGGATTTCAGGCAGGAATTCACAGCGAAGTATCAGAAACAACCGTTGATTGCTATTGCCCCGGGTAGGGTAAATCTGATTGGGGAGCACACCGATTACAACGATGGTTTTGTTCTTCCGGCCTCTGTTAATAAATACGTACGGATAGGTGTAGCCGAAAATAATACAGATACCGTCAGAGCATTTGCTCTGAATTACAACGAAGAGAAAAGCTTCCCGGTCGCTTCGCCCGAGCCTTCGGGCGATTGGAGTACTTATCTTAAAGGCGTGGTGGCGCTGCTGCAGGAAAAAACAAATGCTATCCGGGGAGTTGATATTCTTATCGAAAGCGATGTACCGGTTGGAGCAGGGATGAGTTCCTCCGCAGCATTATGTTCTGCCCTTGCGCTCGCGCTCAATGAATTGTTTCAACTTAAACTAAACCAGCTGGAGCAGGCGTTGATCGGACAACAAACAGAACATCGATTTGCCGGGGTGAAGTGCGGCATCATGGATCAATTTGCCAGTCTGCACGGCAAAGCCAATTCAGTGATAAAACTCGATTGCCGCGACATGTCGTGGGAATATTTTCCCTTTAGCTTTTCCGACTATAGTATTGTGCTCATTAACTCAATGGTAAGTCACTCCCTCGCTTCTTCTGAATACAATATCAGAAGAGCTCAATGTGAAGAAGGCGTTTCACTGCTCAGAAAATTCTTTCCGGATATTTCATCGCTGCGCGATTTATCCAATTCACAGGTTGTTCAGCATAAAAATGATTTACCACCTCTGATATTCAAAAGATGCAGCTATGTTACTGCAGAAAATGAACGGGTAACCGAAGCATGTACCGCATTGCTGAACGGTGATCTCTCCCGTTTCGGGAAACTGGTGATTGAATCACACCGTGGTTTAAGTGAAGAGTATGAAGTGAGCTGTCGCGAACTCGACTTTCTCGCACATCATGCTATCAGTCTGCCTGGTGTTGCCGGAAGCAGAATGATGGGTGGTGGATTCGGAGGTTGTACCATCAACCTTGTACAGGAGAAATATGTGGAGCCCTTCGTCTCTGCAATGAAAGCGACGTTCCACAAGGAGTTCGGAATAGATCCGGATCACTATGTGATGAAAATTGAAGACGGAGCAAGAATTGTTTCGGAATAAACGACTGACTAAACTCCTGCGTCAACCCAAACATTATTTTCTTTTAGCAGATTGATCAGTTCTTCCACAGCAATAGCACTGTCCACATTTCTTTTAACTACTTCTTTCCCCTTGTATAGTGTAATCTTTCCCGGTCCGCTTCCCACATAACCAAAATCGGCATCTGCCATTTCACCCGGGCCGTTGACTATACATCCCATAATAGCTATTTTCAGTCCTTTCAGATGACTGGTTACCGCTCTGATTTTAGCAGTAGTTTCCTGAAGTTCAAACAAGGTTCGACCACAGGAAGGGCAGGAAATGTATTCGGTTTTAGAAATACGTGTACGGGTAGCCTGCAAAATAGAGAAAGCTGTATTGTTGAGGAACTGTTCTATTGTTTGATTGCTGAGATAATTTCTTCCCGATGAGTTTACCTGCGCGTGATTCTGCGAAAGGTATTTATAACTCTCAGATATTAGTCCCAGACAAATCCCGTCTCCCATTCCATCAAGCAGCAGGGCACCACATTCACGCGAGAAATGAATCAAGTGTTCATCAGCAGTTTGCTGACTGCTGTCACACATCAGCACTACCGGATTTTTAATACCCCTTAGCATCAGCTCCATGAACATCCTGCGTATAGCAGCCATTGCATTGGATCGTGTACTGCTCAAACAAAGTACTATCCGCGGATCATTTGCCAGTTCATCCAGGAAGGTAAAATCATTAACCGGATCATTATCATTAAAACAATCGACCATCACAAAATTGAGCTGATCGCATTTTTGATCAGCCTCTGTATATCCTTTTGCTGAATATATCGGATGATATTTTTGTTTGTCTGAGGCCGCCTGCCAGTGATTGGGGTAAGTTATCACCTGAAGTGTTCCGGGTAATGAAAAACTGAGTTCACCTTTTCCGGTGAAAATATAGTCTGCTGCTGCATCACTGATTGACCATTTATCGGCTACAGCATCATAACTATATCCTACAGATTTCAGGGACTCAGGAGTAATCTCATTTAACTTACTCAGATCTGCAATTACTACCGGAACCTGTTTTCCACCGATATTTCCTACTTCAAAAGTTTCACGCCGTGAATAATTGAAAGGATCGTAGGGAACTTTATCTATTGAAGGAACTCCATCTGAATCTGCCGGAGAAGGAGCTGAGCTTTCCGGGTATGATTGGTTCGAAGCAGTACCTGCTGATGCACTATACTTCTTAACCAGATCCTTACAAACAGGAATTTCAAATTCAGGATCTTCGGTTAAGGATACCCGTATGGTATCGCCTATGCCGTCTTCCAGTAAGGTTCCGATTCCAATAGCAGATTTTATTCTTCCATCTTCTCCGTCGCCGGCTTCAGTAACCCCTAAATGTAATGGGTAGCATTCGTTAAACTCTTCCATCATCTGCTGCACCAGCAAGCGATAAGCCTGTACCATCACCTGAGGATTGCTCGATTTCATGCTGAGCACAATATTGTGATAGCTTTCGTCTCTGGCTATCCGGAGAAATTCCATTGCACTTTCCACCATACCACGGGGTGTGTCGCCATAACGACTCATGATACGATCACTCAGCGAACCGTGGTTTGTACCGATCCGCATTGCTGTACCGTACTCGCGACAAATCTTTACCAATGGCGTGAAGCGTTGTCTGATGCGGTCTATCTCTTCAAAATATTGCTGATCAGTATAATCAATAAACTGAAACTTCTTTTTATCGACGTAGTTCCCGGGATTCACGCGCACTTTCTCTACCAGTCGCGCTGCTATCTCAGCTGCATTCGGAGTAAAATGAATATCTGCAATAAGAGGTACAGAATATCCTCTGCGCTTAAGTTCTTTTTTTATCTCTGCCAGGTTTTCCGCCTCGTTTTTACTGGGAGCGGTAATTCTGACCATTTCGGCGCCGGCTTCTATGCAGCGGATAGTTTGCTCAACGGTACCGATTGTGTCCATTGTATCGGTTGTGGTCATGGTTTGCACCCGGATGGGGTGACTATTTCCCAGGAGGAGTCCTCCGATATTTACTTCTTTTGTAACGAGTCTTTTGTAGGTAGTTAAAGATGGACTATATAGCTGCATTATCAGTACTTGTGTGGCAAAAATACAAACTCCTACCAGTCTTTCTCAGGCTTTACCGGATTTGCCGATTTATTATTCTGCATTCTTTGTTGAATATCCTTCTCTTTTTGTTCAAGTGCTTTCAGCAGTTGTTCCACCTGCTCTTTATTAAGCTTGTTTTTCTGTTGTTTCTGATCACCAGATTTTTCCTGTTCTTGTTCCTTTTGTTCGTCCTGCTGCTGCTTTTGCTGATCTTTATTGTCCTGATTCTGCTGATCCTGCTGTTTTTTTTCCTGCAGGGCCTTTTGGAGATTTATTCTTGCCTGCTCGTGCTGAGGATTATACTTGAGTGATTGTTTATATGCGTCTATGGCTTCCTGAAGTTGTTTCAGGTGAGTCAGGGCGACTCCTTTGTTATAAATAGCGTCGGCTTTATCCTTCGGATCTTTTGCAAGCCGGGCTGCCTCATCGTAATGATTAATGGCTTCTTCCAGTTGTTGCTGACGGTAGAAAACGTTTCCGTAGTTATGTTCGGCATACGGAAGTTTATTCTTTCCTTTTAAAGCCTGTTCATATAAAGCTCCTGCTTTATCGTATTCCTTCAGTTTATAAAACTCGTTGCCTTTGTTAATGAGGGATTCAGGCCGGTTCTGTGCAACCGCCCACTCCTGAATTCCGAATGAAATCAGGAAAAGAAGAAAGAGTTTATACAGATAAGTGAGTTTAATCATATGGCAATTACGCTAACCGGAATAACAAATATCGTTATAAAACCGGTTTCAGTTTTTTCCTTTCCGGCATAAAGAACTCTGCAATAATAAGGCCTAAAGCCAGTGAAACAAACCAGAAGAAATAATGACGGTAAGTGACTGAGCTACTGTCTTCCACTACTCTTTCACCAACCGATTCAATCTGACTGGTAAGCGCACGTACAGTTAATTCCGTGCTTGCAAGTCGCTCAAAGATACCCTTACCTGATGCTGCGATCTGTTTCAGCAATGGTTCATTCAGTTTTGAAATTACAATATTCCCCTCTTTATCTCTTTTTGGCTGGCCGGTATATTCATCAGGAACCGGTGCACCTTCGGGTGAACCAATGCCTACGGTGTGAATAATCACTCCGTTTTCGGCCATCGACTCGGCCATTTTAACCGCATTCGGATCATGATCTTCTCCGTCGGTAATCAATACAACTGTCTTATATTTTTTTTCCTGAACATTAAATGCCGCGCCGGCCATCCGCAGCGCTTCCGCAATCACGGTTCCCTGGGTGGGGGCAGACTGGGTCGATACAGAATTAACATACATTCTTGCGGCAGCCAGATCGCTGGTAACCGGCATCTGCATATAAGCTCTTCCTGCGAACAGGATAAGTCCGACCCGCTCATCCGGGAGCTGATCAATCAGTTTATTCACCAGCAATTTTGCCCGTTCCAGACGGGTTGGCTGAATATCTGAAGCTTGCATACTCTTACTCACATCGAGAACAATCATGACGTCAGTGCCTTTTCTTACTACTTTCTCTCCTTCCAGTGGTTTTCTTAATGTAGCAGCTGCAAGTACGCAAGCTACCACTGCCAGGGAAACCATAATATATTTGAGAGAAAACAGTATGCGCGAATAACCTCTGGTAAGCTGTTTTATCAACCGCGGCTCTCCGATGCGATTCATAGTTTTTCTCTTCCAGCTTTTCACACCAAGAAAGATTGCCACCAATACCGGTATTACTGCCAGGCCCCAAAGAAACTCAGTATGCTCAAACTGTAACATGTTCTCGATTATATATATCTGTTAGTTCAACTGTTTATCTCCAGCCATCTCCGTCCAGCACATTTCCTATTCCTCCGAGGATACTTCCTTCCTCTTTTCTCTTCACCGTACCATAGGCAAGGATCCTGCCGGCAAGCCGACTGATAGGCAATGTTTGAATCCATACCTTACCCGGACCGCGAAGGGTAGCAAAGAAAAGTCCTTCACCCCCAAATAACGTATTTTTTATGCCACCAACAAACTGAATATCGTATTGAACCGATTGCGTGAATGCCACAATACAGCCGGTATCAATTTTCAGGAGCTCCCCCGGTGCCAGCTCTCTCTCCACTACGTGTCCGCCTGCATGTACAAAGGCCATTCCGTCACCTTCCAGCTTCTGCATGATAAAACCTTCTCCCCCAAACAGACCGGTGCCTAGTTTCCGCTGAAATTCTATTCCCACGCTCACCCCTTTTGCAGCAGCAAGAAAAGCATCTTTCTGACATACAACTTTTCCTCCCAGTACAAAAAGATCCAGTGGTATAATTTTTCCGGGATATGGAGAAGCAAAACTCACTTTTTTCTTACCATGCCCCATATTAGTGAAAGCAGTCATAAACAGACTTTCACCGGTGAGCAATCTTTTTCCGGCAGACAGAAGTTTACCCAGCACACCTGATTGTTGCTTTGATCCGTCACCGAAAATGGTTTCCATCTGAATTCCATCTTCCATCATCATAAAACTTCCTGCTTCAGCTATGGCTGTTTCCGAAGGGTCGAGTTCTACTTCCACAAACTGCATTTCCTCTCCGTAAATATGGTAGTCTATTTCGTGGTTAGTACGCATGATTACAAAGGTTTAATATTTTCTCAGGTTATTTATTATAAGAAACGCCCACCAATTTCCTGTTAATCAGGTTATCGATATGGGCGTTTCTGTTTTATTGCTTAGTTAAAAAGCCTAGATGGTTGCGGGTTTTATCAGAACCAGCTTCCGATAAATGCTTCATTCACTTTCTCTCCTTCCAGTTTGATTCTTCTGCGTCTTCTCTTAATGCCCTGACGAATTGCAGTTAATATCATCAAAGGTATGAATAAGAAAATTGCAGGAGGAATTCCCAACATAGAAATCCATTTTCCACCGTACTGTCTGCGCATTGGTCTTCTCAGTCTTTCAGCAATCAGGTACATACTTGGTACAATAATCAGAGTCATGAAGAAAGCTGAAATCAAACCAAAGATGATTGTCCATGCCAGGGGTTTCCAGAATGTTGCGCTATCACCACCTATGAAAATTTTCGGATCGAGATTCTCAAACATCGAAACGAAATCGATATTAAATCCAACCCCCAGCGGGATCAAACCGAAGATAGCTGCCAGCGCAGTCAACAACACGGGTATGATTCTGGTTTTACCCGCAGCAATAACCGCTTCACGGGTCTTCATACCCCGGCTTCTCAATTCATCAGCGAATTCAATAACGAGAATACCGTTCTTCACCACAATACCTGCGAGACCCACTATACCCAGTCCGGTAAACGCAATAGACACATTCATACCTGTAAGGGCGAATCCCAGGAACACACCGATTAAACTGAATACGATTTCAGAAAGAATAATTACCGGTTTACTGATTGAATTGAACTGCAATACGAGAATCAGCAGAATCAGCGCCAGTGCGATCATCAGGGCTTTAGCCAGAAAAGCTCCGGTTTCAGCCTGTTGTTCACCTTCTCCTGTTTGCTTAATGGTTACTCCAGGTTCTATCCCATTAAAACGATCGAGATGTTTTTTCAGTTCAGCATTCACGCCTGTGGCAGTATAGCCCTGAGATGTCAATACATTTGAACGAAGTATAATAGTGCGTTTATTATTTTTTCTGTTGACGCTTCCAAGTGTGCTGGTGTAATCTACAGTTACCAGTGAGCTGATCGGAACACGTTTCACTTCTCCGGTAGCCATATCGCGGAATACGATGCTTGAGTTGAGCAGGTCACCCAGACTCTTACGCTGATATTCCTGATTTCTTAACTGAATTTTATATTCATCTTCACCATCCTTGATTTTTGAGATTTCTCTACCGAACAATGCTGTTCTGATTTGCATACCGATTTGAGCGGTGCTCACCCCTTCAATCATCGCTCTCTCACGGTCAACTGTAAGCGTGATTTCAGGGTTATTCAGGTCAACGTCCATTTTCAGCTCTTCAACACCTGGTACGCGAATTGAGTCGAGATAGTTTTTCAACCGAACTGAAGTTTTGATCAGGTTATCGAAATCTTCACTGGCAATTTCGATGTTTACCGGAGGTTCTGTAGGCGGACCGGAACTTTCCTGAGTTACTGATATTTCAGCACCCGGAATGCCCTGTACAGCATTACGGATTGAATCCAGAATGACGCGGGTTGATTGGCCTTTTCTGTGCTGGAATTCAACAAATGAAACCTGGATTCTTCCGAGTTCCGGCCTGGTACTTCTGTCGCCGGAATTAGGATCGGCCGCACCAACGGCTACGTTAGAAATAACACTTTCCACTATCGGATTGGATTTGCCGTTTTCCATATCCAGCACTCTGTACACACGGGATTCCAGTTCACGGGTAATTGAATCGGTATATTTAACGTCCGTTCCCGCAGGAAGTTTCAGGTATACATAAACGAAGTTCGGATCAGCTTCCGGAAAGAACTCCGGCTTAACTCTTCCCGTAACAATTGAAAGATAGAAGACGAAAAAGCTGACAAAAAACAGCAATACAGTACCTATCAGCAAATAAACCGGGCGCCAGCCTTTCAGTGACCATTTCAACAAGGTTTCATATCTGCGCATAATTCCGGGCAGCACTTTGTTCTGGAAACCGTGAATAACATCGGTGAGTACAAAACGGTTGAGTAATACCAGCAAAATGATAAACAGCAACAGATTACCCCAGAAAGTCTGATGAGCAAGATCCAGCAGTATACCGAGGATAATACCAGCCCACAATCCCGGCTTTTTAAAGATGGCGGATTTAGGTTCTTTCTCATGTTCCGGATGGTTCATGAAATCCACCGCGAATACCGGGTTCATGATAAAGGCTACCACCAGTGATGCCGACAAGGTAAAGATCAGCATAACCGGCAGGTATATCATGAACTTACCAATGATGCCGGGCCAGAACAGCAACGGGAAGAAAGGAGCCAGCGTAGTCAGTGTACCCGCAAGTACCGGTATAAACACTTCTCCGGCTGCCATAATAGCCGACTTCTCGGAACTTATCTTACCTTTTCCTTCAACAAATATCCGGTGTGTGTTTTCGATGACCACGATCGCATCATCCACAATGATACCCAAACCAAACAGCAAGGCAAAGAGTACTATGAAGTTGAGAGTAATATCTGTACCCACCATCAGCTCTGCCGAAGGCAGGAACATAAAGGCCACGAACATACTCAGCGGTACACTCAGGGCAACGAAGAAGGCATTCACCACTCCCATGAAGAACATCAGAATAATCAATACCAGAATAAATCCGATGACAATGGTGTTAATCAGTTCATTAAATGAATGCGCTGCGTTGCGGGATGAATCACCTGTCATTACCACATTAAGATTTTCAGGTAATTCATTCTTCTTCATCTCCTCCACCAGAGCTTTCACCGCATCTGCAGTTTCAATCAGATTCTCTCCCGCACGTTTGATGACATTCAGCGTGATTACGTTCTTTCCACCCAGGCGCGCATAGCTCTCTCTTTCTTTAGTTGTATCTTTTATTTCTGCGATATCTCTCAGATAAATCTTTTGCCCGGCTGTATTGCGCAGCACTATCTTTTCGATATCTGCTGCAGTCTTGATCTGCCCCTTCAACTGCACGGTTCTTCTCATGTTACCCACTTCCAGACGACCACCGGATATATCCATATTCTCTCTTGCTACGGCATTTGCTATATCATCAAATGTGATATTGGCGCTTTGCATACGGTAGTTATCAACGTTAATCTGAAACTCACGTTCGGGCGCACCCACTATATCCACCCGGTTGATCTGAGGAAGTTCCTCTATCCTGTCCTGCATATCATCAGCAATCTCTTTTAATCGCATTGGATCGAAGTCGCCGCTGATATTCAAATACATAATAGGAATATCAGAGAGGTTTACTTCCATAACTGTAGGTTCTTCCGTGAGGTCGTTGGGAAGGTCCTGCTTGGCTTTATCCACCGCATCTTTCACTTTCTGTAGCGCTACATCCAGATTCTCCGAGGCATTAAACTCCACTATAATAGCGGAAAAGTCCTGCTGCGATGTGGAAGTTATTTTCTGCACTTTTACACCACTGAGTGATTTAAGATGTTTCTCTATCGGTTGAGTAACCAGATTTTCTATATCCTTAGGTGAGTTACCTACATAAATCGTTTGTACATAAACGGTAGGAATCACCAGGTCAGGAAACTGTTCTTTGGGAACAGTTATAAACTGGAAAACTCCGGCAATAGTAATGATTACCATCATCAGGTAGATGGAAGTCCTGTTCCGGATACTCCAGGTTGTTGGTTTAAATTCCCTGATCTTTTCTTGAAGAGATTTCATCAGTTAATTGTTATTGTTTCTGTTGGTCTGATGGAACTTCGTTTCATCAGTTAATTGTTATTGTTATTTTTTTATTTATCCATTTCGCCGTCTGCCAGACTAAACTCTGCAAATTCAGGTTTTTCTTTTCCAAAGTTGATGAGTATACCCAGAGGAACTTCAAAAGTTTTCAGGTGGGATTGCATGGCCATCAGATCACTCTGATCAACAGAGTAGGCCGACTTAATGACCACCAGAATTGACTTTCCGAACAAAAGGTCAACCTTTCTTTTTCCGATCCAGTATCCGTCATAATAAACAGGTTCTTCCACCGCACATTCCACATCAATTCCCATGTATCTCAATTCAATATCCAATGCGCGTCTGTAAACTGCTTCCGACAAACCTGGTCCGAGTTTGTCATAAACTTTACCGGCAAGCATTCCCAGAATTGCTTTAAGTTGGGCTGTTTCTGCCGGATCAGGAGTTTGGATTTCGTTTTTCAGTGTTGAAATATTGGTTATCATATAATTTTTTTTTAAAGTTCTGTAGCAATCGGCTGCCCTTCGAACAATGTTTGATATCCTTCTGATATGATTGTATCATTCTCGTCGAGGCCGGATTTAATTTCCACGTTGTTGCCATACACTTCACCCAGTTGAACTGCGCGTTTGCGGGCATACATTTTCCCATTCTCATATGATGCAACGAGAACAAATTTCCCCTGTTCGTCGGTCTGAACAATATTTACCGGAACCGTTACCGCTTTATCAACGGCATAGTCCTGAATGCTTACATTAGCCAATTGATTAGGTCTCAGCTGAGCGTCGTAAGGAATTTTAATTTCTACCACAAATCCTCTGGTAGAGGCGCCGATCGACTGACTGATTACACTCACTGAAGCGTTGATTTCCTTACCTATATCAGGAATAGAAATCTTAACAGGTGTACCCTGCTTTACTTTTCCAAGGTAATTTTCCGGAACATCCGCAACTACTTTCAGCGAGCTGGTATTAACGATCTTTATTCCTGCAAGCGGCGAACCGGTAAAGTTTTCACCTACTTTAATGTTTACTTCATCAGCAATACCGGAAATCTGTGCGTAAACCCGCGTCATTTCCAGTTGCTCCTGTAGTGTGCGCATTTGCTTTTCCAGCGATTCCACATTATTTTTTGCACTTAACACCTGAACTTCAGATCCGATGTTTTGCTTCCAGAGATTCTGCTGACGCTGATATAGATCTTTTGCATAATCGAGCTGAGTCTGTAACTGATCGATTTGCTGACGTTGAAGCACATCATCCAAACGGAGCAGCAGCTGACCTTTCGTAACACGATCACCTCTCTTTACAAATATTTCTCTTACCTGACCACCCATTCCACGTGGAGTAACCCAGGCAATATTTTCAGCATCTACTCTACCCTGAAGATCGATATAATGGGTGAATTTCCCCACAGTGACTTTCTCCAGCGCTACCAATTTAGGCTTTGCAGAGCTTGCAGCTGCAGAAGTATCCAACTTTGCTATTTCCTGCTCCAGCTCCTTAATTTGAGATTCAATTCCTTCCTGTTTTTCCTTGAGTTTATCCAGTTCGGCTTTCTTTTTGTCGAGTTCGTTTCCAGCGTTTCCGCATCCGCCACCGACAATAGCCAGAACAGTTAAAGCTAAAAACACGCTTTTTAAATGCTTCTGCATATAGTTGAGTTTTATAAGATTTTATGATTTATAGTTTACCTAATGCTCTTTGATAATTCACTTTTGAAATAATTGCATCATACAATGCCTGGAAATAGTTCGACTGAGAAATCTGTAGGTCGTTTTCGGCCTGAATAATATCAAAGCTGCTTCCCACACCTTCTTCGAATTTCTTTTTAGTGGTGTTATACACTTTCTCCGCCAGTTCAATATTTCTTTGTTGCTCATCCAGATTAAGTAATGCGTTCTTCAGACTTTCCTTGCTCACTGTCTGCTGGAAATCGATCGATTGTTTCAGCAGTTCACGGATGTTTTCTGATTGCTGTAAACGCAGTTGTGCCTGTTTCATATTTGAACGTCTCTGAAATCCGTCGAAAATCGGCACATTGATATTCAGTCCCACAAACCCCGTATTAAACCAGAAAGCATTCTTATCAGAAAATATGAAATCTTGCGACATGCCCTGACGTGAATAATTTCCTACCAGTGAAATAGTGGGTATAAATCCTAGTTTGTATCGCTTCACATCCAGTTCCCGCAACTTGATAGTTACATCCAAAAGCTGGTACTCTTTTCTGTCTTCATACTGAAAACTATCGTCCAGAATACCGGATTTCACTTCATCCAGACTCAGCTCATCCTTCAGTATCACTGTATCCTTCTGTGATAAGCCCAGCGCGAATTTCAGTGCAGCGTACGAAAGATATATTCCGTTCTTTAATGTAGTCTGGGAAGTCTTCAGGTTAGATAACTGAACCTTTGCCCTTTCCACATCAAGTAATTCAATAAATCCTTCCTTGTACATGATTTCATTATCACGAACCAGTTTTTCAATTCTTGCCACACCATCATTCAGAAATTCCAGTTGCTTCTGTGCTATCAGCACCGCATAGTATCTTTTATAGGCGGAGTCTTTGATATTTTCTTTCTCTACCTCAATATTCATTTTTGCAAGTTCAATTGAAGCGGAACGCGCCTGCAATCCAACAAATACATCCGGCTGAAACAGGAGTTGAGTAAGATTCAATCCCATATTGGCATTCCAGGGTTGCTGTAAGCTTACCGGTTGCATCTTGGGATCCGGAACATTGGTAATTGGTCCGGAACTACCCTGCACTCCTTCGTCGCGCAGAATCTCATAAATCTGGGAGGAAGTCGCATCCGGAAACAGGAAAATAGGCAGCTTGTAATAGTATTGTACTCCTAAACTTCCTGATAACTGCGGCATAGCCTGGCCGGTTATCCCCTTATTCATAGCTTCCTGTATCTGCAGATCGATCTCTTTATTTTTGAGTTCCACCACATTTTTATAGGCGAGTTCTACAGCTTCCTGTACTGTAAACTCATATTTTTTCTGGGCACTTACAGGCATACTAACAGCCAAAATGACCAGAGCATAAAGGCATTTCATCAACCAGGGCATTACCTTTCTACGATTTGTATTATTGCAAAACCTTGTGTTTTGTATCATTTTGTGCAGATTTTTTTATTCTTTCTTCTTTGTATTTAACAATCAACTTGTGTCCCCTTACGGTGGCCAGACCAAACAAATAGTGCTCTAACAACTCCCTTTGAAGATCAATAAGGTTATATTTTGAAGCCGGGAAAACATCCTGATTAAACATAAGCATCAGGCTGGCTAACCGGAATCTGGCCATTAACTCCTGATTTATATCAGGACGATATAGCCCTTCTGAGATTCCCCGTTCCTGGTTTTTGGTAATCATTTCGTACAGAAACTTGTCTTTGTGCTCCTGTACCTTTTTGTAGGTTTTGAAATGAAACCTCTCCAAATCATAGATAACCAGATAACTCATCGCCAGAAACTGCCTTTCAATATTCTCCATGATCAGAAAAACCTCTTCAATGGCGTTCCGGGAAATTTTCAAACTACTGCAACAATCGGACTGCGAGCGGTTTAACTCCTCATTAATCACGGCATCAACCAGACTGTCCTTATCGGTGAAGTATTGATAGATGGTTTTTTTCGAAATACTTAGCTGCGCAGCGATCTCATCCATCGTAACCGATCGGATTCCAAATCGCTTGAAAAGCTCTTCAGCCTTGAGTCTGATTCTTTCTCTTATATCCATAACTACAAATCGGGCCCAAAACTAGAGAAACTTTTAGAGTAACCAAAGTTTCCATTAAACTTTTTTATAGTATTTTTTTAGTTTTCCTCCCGGTGGTCAGGTATGCGTAACAATCCGCTACCTTTACCAGAAATTGTAAAAAAACGTTGCATGAGTGAAAAAAAACTTTCTGACGGAGGCTGGCACTGGAGGAAAATCTTTCAGTATTTCCTTCAGGGCATGATCATTCTTGCGCCCATTATTATTACAATCTGGGCGGTGGTTTCCTTATTTACGTTTGTTGACAATATTCTTCCTGAGTTCCTGATTTCGGTTGGATTATATGACCCTGCAGACAAAGAGGCGCTGAATATACCCGGACTAGGATTCCTTCTGGTACTGCTGATTGTAATAGTTGTTGGCTATTTTTCCTCCTTCTTTATGGTAGGCCGGATGGTGCATATTTTCGATAAGATTCTGGAGCGCACACCGGGAATCAAGTTTATTTACGGGTCACTGAAAGACTTTTTCGAGGCTTTTGCCGGTGACAAGAAGAAATTCAACCGGCCGGTACTGGTTTCGCTGGAGGGAAATAACGTGTGGCAGGTGGCTTTTATCACCCAATCGGAAGGAAATCTGTATGATCTGCCCGACCATGTAGCCGTTTATATCCCATTCTCTTATTCTATAGCCGGTAAAGTGTACTGGGTTCCGGCAGACAGAGTACGGATGCTGGACAACGTAAGCGCATCAGACGCCATGAAATTCGCTATCTCCGGAGGTGTCACTCAACTGGAAGAAGAACCCGAAACTCAGTCCCAGGGCACCCGGGGATCCAAATCATAGCACCAAAAAAACGCTGCGGTTTTCAGCACCCCCACTACATTTCTATCTTTAGCGTATATGCCTCTTGATTTTTGATCAGGTTCGGGTCAAATTCAGGAAGCTTTATTTCCACATAACCATTTTTGTTTTTCCATTTCAGTGTTTGTCCGGTTGCAAGAAAAGTTATGCGAGCATTTTTCGACAATCCAGAGTCGCGCAGAATTATCTTTCGGTCGGATGGATACTTTGGAAATATTGCATATAGCGCATTTTTTTCCGGATTATACGTAAAAAACAGTTCTTTCACAGCATAGCCCGAATCCGGGCTGACCGTGAGTTTTAGCATTATATCCATTCCTGAATGACCCGAGGGTTTATAGTCTTGCTTCCCTTCGCTCCACTGACACGGTGTTTTCCATTTAACCGTGTTATAAATCGCTTCACCGTTTACTTTTAACCAGCTGCCGATCTGAAGCAGGCGCTCCTGCATGATTGGTGGAATCTTACCGTGGGCATCCGGACCAATATCAAGCAGAAAATTCCCTCCCCGGCTGACTTTATCTACCAGATGCAGTATCAGCGCTTTGGAAGAATTATAATCCCACGCATCTTCCTCACGGTTATAACC
>DATCKB010000453.1:0-18482 GCA_036562505.1 Parasegetibacter sp.
GCATTTTCTTCCTACTTTTTTATTTTTTAGATAAAACGGTTTTATATTGCATTTCAGTTGATGAATTCCAACTCATTATTTTTCATTTTAACAGTTTTATTTTATTCAATCTCTTTAACTTTCCAAAAAACTAAATTTTCAGGTGTACTTTTCTGTTTCAACGACAGACTGCTAATAACCAGGCGGATTCCTGATAACAGTGAAGCAATCTGAGAAAGACGTAAAAAAAATAATCGGATGAAAAATTTTCTTGTTGTTCTGAATATTGTTGCTTTAGCGCTGATTGGTGTTTTATTTTACCTGCATTTCTCGGGGCAGAAGACTGCTACTAAATCAGTTGCTGCATCTGGCGATTCAAGCGTATTGAATACTCAGGGGGCCATTGCTTATTTTGAAATGGATTCAGTAGAAAATCAGTATGAGTATGTAAAAGATGTATTACAGGAACTGAAAGCAAAGGAAAACAGTATTGCCCGTGAATTGGGTAATATGGAAGCTAACATGAAAAAGCGCCTGAACGAGTTAAATCAGAAAGGACCAACTATGACACAAAGTGAGGGTGAAGCAGCTCAACGGGAACTTTATCAGATGGAACAGGCTTATCACAGCAGAAAACAGGTACTGGAGCAGGAATTCTTTAACCACAATGAAAAACTCAAAGCAGGTATTAAAAAGGAAATCGAGAACTTCCTTCAGGAATATAATCGCGATAAAGGTTACGCATATATCGTAGCTAACGAGCCCGGTTTGATTTACCTTAAAGATACTACCCATGATATTACAGCAGACTTACTGCAAGGGCTGAATTCGAGGTATAAGAAAAAGAATTAATTGTTTAATTTCAATCCTGCCAAATGGCAGGATTTTTTTTTAATAATTAAACATGAGCCAGCAGTCACCCAAAACCCATTTCAAACAATCTCTCGGATTATTTGATGCCACCATGCTTGTAGCCGGATCCATGATAGGCTCCGGTATTTTTATTGTCAGCGCTGATATCAGCAGAAATGTAGGCAGCGCCGGCTGGTTAATTATCATCTGGTTACTCACCGGATTGATGACGATGGCCGCTGCAGTGAGTTACGGAGAGCTGAGCGGGATGTTTCCGAAAGCAGGCGGACAGTATACTTATCTGAAAGAAGCCTATAATCCCCTGATTGGGTTTTTGTATGGCTGGAGTTTTTTTGCTGTTATTCAAACCGGAACTATAGCTGCGGTAGGTGTAGCTTTTTCCAAATTCACCGCTTATCTATGGCCGGAGTTAGGGGAAGATAATATAGTTCTTACTGTTGGTTCGATCAATGTATCAGCAGCACAGGTTCTTGCAATAGCTACAATTATTTTATTGACGTGGGTGAATAGCCGTGGTGTAAAAAATGGCAAACTCATTCAGACTACATTAACTATCATCAAGGTACTCAGCTTAGCGGGGTTAGTCATCTGCGGTTTTATGTTTGCCGACGGAACCGTGTGGGAAGCGAACTGGACCAATGCATGGGATATTCATCAGTTAGCACCGGATGGGACCATTGCTCAATACACCACGGTTGCTGTTTTGGGAGCAATAGCGGCAGCAATGGTCGGATCTATTTTCAGTAGTGTGGCATGGGAAAATGTTACATATATCGCGGCTGAAATAAAGAATCCCAAACGAAATATCGGCATGGGATTGTTTTTGGGAACGTTGATAGTATCGTTAATTTATGTGGCAACCAACCTGATGTATACCGCCGTGCTGCCCATGCAGGAAATTGCTTCTGCTGAAAAAGACAGGGTTGCTGTTGCTGTGTCTTCTGTAATTTTCGGCCCTACCGGAACTACCCTTATTGCCGTTATGATTATGATTTCCACTTTCGGGTGTAACAATGGTCTTATTCTTTCAGGTGCCCGGGTTTATTATACTATGGCAGTAGATGGCTTATTCTTTAAAAAAGTAGGCACGCTTAACCGGTTTGCTGTACCGGCATTCGGATTGTGGATTCAGTGTGCAGTTGCTGCAGTACTTTGCCTGAGCGGCAAGTACGGTGACCTCCTCGATATGGTATCGCTCGTGGTGGTACTTTTTTATGTGCTGACGATTATCGCCATCTTTATCTTACGCAAAAAACGCCCGGATGCAGAGCGCCCTTATAAAGCATTCGCCTATCCGGTACTGCCGGCCCTCTTTGTTTTAATGGGTCTCGCTTTCTGTATATTACTGGTCGTGTTTAAACCTGAATATACATGGCCGGGCTTATGCATAGTTCTGTCGGGAATTCCTATTTACTATCTGGCTATGCGCAAACGTAATTAACCGGATAATAGCTACTTTTGCTGGATTATTCGAGCATATGATAAGTCAGACCTGTATTCAGATTTTTGATGAAAGTATTGTTGCCTGGCATCAGACAGAAGATATAAATGCTGAACCACAGAATCCCTATTCTTTTGGAACAGTAGAGCATTTGCTCTACCGAAAGAATTGGATTGACACGGTGCAGTGGCATCTGGAAGATATAATCAGAGAGCCATCCATTGATCCTGTTGAAGCTTTGAAAATCAAACGACGTATCGACGCTTCAAATCAGGAAAGAACGGATATGGTGGAGTATATCGACAGTTATTTTCTGGAAAAATATTCCGGAATAATACCTGCTGCCGACGCATCAATAAATACCGAAAGTCCGGCCTGGGCAATTGATCGCCTCAGCATACTTTGCCTGAAAATCTACCACATGAAAGAAGAAGCAGAGAGAACTACTGCAAGCGAAGAACATCGGGCAAACTGTCGCGCTAAGCTGAATATTCTTCTTGAGCAGCAAAATGATCTCTCTTCGGCTATAGATCAGTTACTTGAAGATATTGCTGCGGGTCGTAAATACATGAAAGTGTATAAACAAATGAAAATGTACAACGATCCCTCTTTGAATCCTGTGCTATACGGCAAAAAATAACTTATGGAGGAGGTGGGGAAGCATATACTGGTTACAAGGTTTTCTGCATTGGGTGATGTAGCTATGACCGTTCCCGTCTTAAAGCAGTTACTTGAACAGCATCCGGCTCTTCAGCTCACTATGGTAGCTCCCGAAAAGTTCAGGGTGTTTTTTGACCAGTTCCCCCGTCTGCGGTTTTTTGCTGCCGATTTAAAAGGCAGGCATTCTGGTTTCCCGGGCCTTTTACGTTTATTCAGGGAATTGAAAGAGTTTGGTCCATTTGATGGATATGCAGATTTACATAATGTACTCAGAACATCAATCTTACGGGTGTTCGCGCGGTTAGCCGGAATAAAAGTGGCGGTTATCGATAAAGGCCGGTCTGAAAAAAAAGAACTGACCCGGAAAAGAAATAAACGCCTTCGTCCGCTGAAATCTACTTTTGAACGATATAGCGAGGTGTTTGAACAACTGGGATGCAGTATGAATCTGGACAGGAACAAACCACTAAATTTGCATTGGCCGTTGACTGGTCAGGTTCAGAACCTGTTTCAGACAGATTTAAATTCTAAACTGACTGTCGGGATCGCGCCGTTTGCTCAATACAAAGAGAAAACATATCCTCCCGAAAAAATGGAGGAGGTAGTAAGAGAATTGTCGGCCCGCGGTATTCGGATTTGCTTATTCGGCGGTGGTGAAAGGGAAGTTCAGATTCTAAAAAACTGGGAGAATAAGTATGAGAATGCTATCTGCATTGCAGGCAGGTTGACGATCGAAAATGAATTGGCTCTAATGTCTGAATTAAAGCTGATGGTTTGTATGGATTCAGCTAATATGCACCTGGCATCGCTGGCTGGAACACGCGCGATTTCGATTTGGGGAGCAACGCATCCTTTTGCGGGATTTTACGGGTGGAATCAGAAAGAGGGTGATATTGTGCAGGTCAGCCTCTACTGCCGACCCTGTTCGGTTTTTGGAAATAAACCCTGTTACCGCGGAGATCATGCCTGCATGAACACGATAGAACCCCGGAAACTGGTTGAGAAAATTTTGAGGAAATTAAATATTCAGGATAACTGAACCCCGGTGCAGGCAGAAAATGCGTTATAATAAGTTGAATAATCTGCCGTCGGGATGTCTAAAATAAAGAGGATGAAAAAGATTGCTGTAATTGTAGCAGGAGGAAAAGGGGAAAGAATGAACCTCAATATTCCAAAACAGTTTATGGTGTTGAATGGGAAACCATTACTTTACTATACACTGAAAACCTTTCTGGAAGCCTATGAAGATATGCAGATTATTCTGGTGCTTCCTGAAGAATACATAGACAACGGAAAAGAAATAATTGACGGATTTTTTGATTCGGCGAGGATTCAGATCACAACAGGGGGGCGTACCCGATTTCATTCCGTGCAAAACGGACTGGAACTGATTCAGGATGAGGCAGTAATATTTGTGCACGATGGAGTACGTTGTTTGTTAACCAAAGATCTGATCAGAAGATGCTACGATGCAGCTCTGGAAGCAGGTTCGGCTGTGCCGGTGATTTCGTGTAAAGACAGCATGAGAATGATTACCGAAGATGGAAATGAAATGATAGATCGCGAAATACTGAAGTTGGTACAAACACCTCAGACCTTCCATAGTAAAATTCTTATTCCAGCTTTTCAGATAGATTACAAAGATAAATTTACTGATGAGGCTACGGTGGTGGAAGCTTTCGGACTCAAGGTACAACTTATAGATGGCGAAGATCAGAATATTAAGATTACCACTCCTGTTGATGCAGTAATGGCAGAGAAAATCCTTAATGAGGGAAATTACTGAGCTAATATTCGTGCAGACTCATTTCGCTTTCCAGGGGAATTGAAAGCGAATTGAGCCGGAATGTTTATTTTACTGTATTAAATTATTTCTTCAGCCATTTCAGATAAAACGGCAAACGGTTCAATCGGATGGCAGAATATTTTTCTTCAACACCACCAAAGCTGCTGTAAAAGAAAGCCAGATTGTGCATATCTGAACCCTCAAAATCGAGAATCAGATTAGTTCCCGAATAATCTTTGATGAATTGATTAATCAAAAAATGTGAAGCTCCGATAACTCGGCTGTTCGGATGATTTCCCACCAGAATATAATAAGCCCGGTTATGGGAAAAGAAAAATACTGCAGAAGCCATTAGGCGGCTCTCATGATAAATTCCATAGGTCTTTGCCTTGCCGTGTGCATGAAGTAACTGATAAAGTTGGCCAAAATTTTCAAAATCCTCTTTTTTAACTCCCGTTTTCTCATTTAACCGTTCTCCTGCAAGTTGAATGACATCTTCTACCGGGATATCAGTTATCGGTACACAACCCGCGTTTTGTGCACGAGCAATATTTCGTTTTACGTTCTGATTGAATTTTGAAAATAAACTATCGTAACTGTTTTGCAGATCAAGAATAAAATTTCTTCGCTGATAGAGCGAAAAACCTGTTAACTCAAAAAAGTTTCCATGGTTTAGCGAAAAATCCCAGTATCTGAACTTCCGGGGTATGGTATCGAGAAAGCTTTTCAGTAATTGCGACTCAACATTTTTCCCGAACACACCGAGACATGCTGTAAATGCAGGATTATAGATATAATGTACACCATATTTTTTATTCCACGGCAGGGGCATGACAGCTTCGTAATCATTAAAGACCAATGCGCTCCAACGAACAGACATTAAGTCGAGATAGTCGGAGTACGCATATATCAATCCGTTAGTTGCTTCACTGATACAACGGTTGTACCGGTCGGTATTCAGATGATCTCGGGTGAGGTAAATGATTTTATTCATCTTCTCTGTTCTTACAAGGGAAGCGACTTGTACCGGCTTTTTTCGTTTATCCGGTTTATGTCGATGCTGAAAGATATTGTTTTCCAGAATCTTTTTTCAGGAATAGTGGATTTAAAATAGTTACTGTACACCTTACTGTAAACAACAGGAATATAAATATTCACCATTTCTTTTAACAAAGGCATACGAATTCCTGCATCGAAGAGTAGTTTACCATCACTGTTCGATGCATCCCATGCTTCGGCGTATGTGCCGATATCAAGAAATAAACGAACAGGTATTTTTACCGGAAGTAATTCCAGTGGGTTGAGATTGGAGGGAATGGTTGTTTCAAGATTCAGTGCAATCAGCCAGTTGTCTGTTTTTCCTACTTTATTACTCAGCAGATCAGTTCTGACTTTAAAACCTCCGTCGCACATAACAATTTGCTGACTGGCAAATTTTTCAAATTCATTTCTGCCGATAAAATAGTTGCTGTAGGTATAGTCTTCATAACCATTCGCACCTGTCATGTTCAGATGATATCTGTTAGTTGCAAATTGTGTAGCGAAAGTTTTTGTTGTAGTATAGAAGAATTTACCTGCAAAGAATCTCGCGGATACACCACCTTCGCTTGAATAGTTAAAGAAGTAATTTCCGGTGAATGCGGTTCTTATGAAATTTTTGCCTTGTTCCGCCAGGAACTCGTATCGATACGGATAAAGTGTTCTGTTATTATATACCTGGTACTTTAATTGGTTCAGTTGCCGGTCTGCTGTAGCGGAACCCGGAACATAACTCGTATCACCATTATCTACCACCTGGTTAAACCTCAATTCGTTTTCCTTAATAAAATATGATTTTAACTGGAGGGTTCTTTCTGTTGTACTCAGGTTGCTTTTTTCTCTGACAGTAAACCGGAGGAATGGTGCGAATTTTTGAAAACTAAAATTAAGTTGCGTGTCGTCGTTGGAATATTCATCCATTGAAAATTTTGCTGCGGCAATTCCCGCCTGCACTCTTGAGAATATTCCGTTTGTATTCCAATAGTATGATAACCGGCCTATACCGTCTGCTGTTTTGGATTTTATGCCGTACATCGGTATGGCCAGAAACTTTAATGCCGGTAACGGAAGCTGATAGTTGTGAACAGCTGCCCCGATCATCAGTCCATCGTAATGGTTATAACCGAATGCAGGTGTAACAGATATATAATGTACGGAATCGGTATTTTTGAATTTCGGCCATCCGGTTATCTGAACTTTTTTGGGAGCCGTGTTGAAGCGCGAACGGAAGACATGCTTGTGATTTAACAGGCTGAATAAACTTCCGGTATCTTTACCTGCATCCCTCAATATTAGTTTGAAATCTTCGGGATAAACATGTTTAAAGCGAAACAGATTCAGATAGTTCCGTACTATTTTATCTACTTCCTGTTCTGATTCGAAAGTGCTCAGCCAGGCCGCTGTTTTGGTTCCGGTCATCAGATTATATTCGAGTGCGTTGTATTGATCAGCTGATAATCCTGACGGGCGGCTCATTCCGAGTCTTTCCAGTTGGTGGAGCCAAATAGATTGTAGTAAAGGTTTTATACCACAATTCGTAGAACAGGATTCAAGTCGTTTTGCATAATAAGATGTAAACCCCTCTTTCATCCAGGGGTGCCGGGTCAGATCAGGCATTACTCCCGATGCGAACCAGTGGCGCAGCAAAGACATGGAAAGTTCATTTCCGAAACTTTGATGTTGATAATTTGAAACGGGGAAGAAGCTAATCATCGGAAAATAGAAGTCTGTGACCAGTTTTGGTGTGTCGACAATATCAAGTGTGGAATAGGGGTATGGTCCAACCCACTCATCAACTTTTTTGAGAATGCGTTTTAGTTCGTTACGGAATACTTCGAAACTTAAATTGTTATCTGTTATTTTATTTTTTGGCTGTGTAAATTTCCGGTTAGTCGAGGCAATGGTTTTCAGAGAATGTTTAGTTATATCTTGCCATATCCGGATCGTAAGCGTTCTTCCGTCAGACAGCTGTAAACTGTCCTGCGTTAATTTCAATTGATTCGCAGCATACCAGGTAAAATCTGTTGCGTACTTCAAATGGTAGGTTGAACTGCTGTCTTCGGTTTTAATTAAAATTCCGGGCGCAACAATAGCATAATCGGCCGGAGCATGTATAGTAACATTAAACTCCCCAAATTCGTGGTAAGCTCCTCCCTGCACCTGCAGAGGGGCGGGCTGCCAGCCTTTCTGGTCATATACTGCAGGCCGTGGGAACCAGTTGCTTACAACATATCGATGGTTATGATGGCCGGCTCCGGCAATCATTGCAGGCAGCTTGACGTGGAAAGAAGACTGAATGACTACCGATTTTCCGGGGGCAAGAGGTTCAGGGAGAAGAAGGCGGACTATATCAATATGTGCGGGATGATCTTCAATCAATGCAGTTTCTCCATTTATTTCAAAATTCAACCGGTTGATATAGCCTTTCTCGTTTTCTCTTGCAAAATATAATCTGGTATTACCCTTACTGATTAACTGATCGGATAGGACGGTGTTTTCGTTTTTGTAGGCGTTCGGCCATATGTGAAACCAGATAAAATAAAGGGTATCGGGAGAATTGTTGATGTATTCGATTTTCTGAAATCCAATCAGGGTATTTTCCTTATCGTTGAGTGTTACATCTATGTTGTAGTTAACCTGCTGTTGCCAACCCGGATGCTGGGCACGTGTGAACACAAAAAGAAAACTGAACAGGAATATCTGGATGATTCGATGACTCACGTTTTGGATGAATTTAAAGGCTTAAGATTTATTTTCCTTTTCCCAGCAAAATAATTTTCAGGGTATGGAACATTATTTTGAAATCGAGGATGAGCGACATATTCTCAATATACAGCAAATCGAATTTCATTCGTTCTATCATCTGGTTAACGTTTTCTGCGTAACCGTATTGCACCATACCCCAGGAGGTAAGTCCGGGTTTAACCTTAAGCAGCAACTTATAAAACGGATCAATTTCAGCAATCTGTTCTGTATAGTATTTCCTTTCCGGGCGTGGTCCTACCAGACTCATATCATTCTTCAGTACATTCCAGAGTTGGGGGAGTTCGTCGAGCCGCCATTTTCGCATAATTCTTCCCCAGGAGGTTATCCGCGGATCAGCATCAGAAGATAATTGTGGTCCGTCCTTTTCGGCGTCAACTATCATAGAACGGAACTTGTAAATGGTGAAGGGTTTTCCCATTCTCCCCAGTCGTTCCTGTTTATAGATTACCGGTCCGGGTGACGATAGTTTTACACGAATGATAATGAACAGGAACAACGGACTTAATAAAACTAATCCAGCCAATGCACCCAGAATATCAAACAGTCTTTTCCAGTTCTGTTCCCATGCAGGCATTGTTCCCACGCTGATGTCGGCTAACGGGGTACCATAGACGTTTGTAGTTCTGACGGCACCAGACAAGATTCCGAGAACAGAAGGAGCGATTTTTATTTCGACATCCTGATCTATGATTTTATGAAGAATCTGTTCAGCCAGATCTTCCTGATTTTTTTCCAATGCTAACACTACCAGGTCGATTTGATTGTTATGGATAGCCTCCGGCAGGCTGTCGAAGGTTCCGAAATTCTCCAGATGTTTATTAATCTTATCTTGAGATTGCTTTAATTCTGCTGCATTTTCGGCTATATATCCGGTATAGTGATATCCCATAGTCCGGAAATTATTCCGGGTAATCAGAAAAATTTCTTCTGCGGTACGGCCGGATCCGATTAATAATGTATTAAACTGGATAGTTTTATGAATAATCTGGTGTTTAACCCGGAAAAGTATAATCATTCTTCCGGTTGCCGACAGGATAAAGATGAAAAGAAAAAGCAGGAAAAATTCATCTGTACTGAAATGCCTCGTATCACCGAGGTAAATAAGATCGGGTTTAAATAATAATAAAAGAATACAGCCCCCGAGTGCAAGAATCAGGGTGTAAAAAAGTTCAGAAAGACGCGATTTCCGGTAGAGATGTTTGTAAGAACCCGCAAGCAGGCAAAGAGTGAGCCAACCGGCCGGAATAATGAAAAGTCCCTGAAGAAAAGCCTTGTCCCTCCCTGCAGGCAGATCCGGTACATGCAGATAACAGAATGCCGTCCAAGCCAGGATGGCGGCTAATAAATCGCTGATGACATACCAGCTGATATGGATTCGGTTATGGTTGCGGTTATCAGGGTTCATTATCATTTGGTCTTCGGGCTCATATCACCTGAGGCACTGAAGTGTTCTTGATTTTTGTCAGAATTTGATGGGCGACTTCCATAGCCATATATCCTGCAATTTCATTTACTGCTGTGGGTTTGTTTTCGATGATTGAATCACGGAAAGCATCCAGTTCAGCTTTAATTGCATTTATCTCTTCTACATGCGGGGTGTTAATAGCAATTACCCGCGTCCCTGCCGGAGTTTCAATATCAAAAGTAAATGAATCAGTATCCTCCTCCGTTTTCAGCCTGATTACTTCTGCTTTCTTGTCCAGAAAGTCGATACCAATGTAAGCATCTTTCTGGAATAGCCGCATTTTCCTCATTCTTTTCATGGAAATCCGGCTCGACGTGAGATTGGCCACACAGCCGTTATTAAATTCTATCCTCACGTTTGCTATATCTGGTGTGTCGGTCATCACCGCCACACCGCTTGCATAAATGTTTTTAACCGGGCTCTTTACCAGTTCCAGTATGATATCAATATCGTGAATCATCAGGTCAAGAATCACACTTACTTCCGTGCCTCTGGGGTTGAATTGTGCCAGACGGTGTACTTCAATAAACATCGGAGTAAGATTGAAATCCTTTACAGCCTGAAACGCTGGATTAAAGCGCTCTACATGCCCCACCTGAAATTTGATATTCGATTCCTTTACCAACTTTACCAGTTCTTCGGCTTCTTTCATCGTGTTGGCCATAGGTTTTTCCACAAACACGTGTTTACCCATTCTTATAGCGGCCGCACACAGGTCAAAATGATAGGTGGTAGGAGCAACAATATCTACGGCTGTGCAAACTTCCATCAGCGACTGAGGATCAAGAAACCGGGGAAGATTATATTTTTTTGTCACTTCATTTGCCACATCGTCGTTCGGATCAAAAAAACCAACCAGTTCCACACCTTCCATATCCTTCCAGTTATTCAGGTGAAATTTTCCCAAATGCCCGACTCCAAATATTCCAACTTTAAGCATGCTGCGTCATTTAATGAGCAAAGATAATATAGTTGTCGCTTAGTAATTCGTCTATACGCTCCTGTGGAAAAGAAAGGGGTGGCATATAATTTTCACCGTTGAGTAAAAAACAAATTGCAGAATTATACTCAACAGGTCGGGTTTTACCTGGATCAGAGCGGGGGCGCGGTTTGTACAGTCTGGGCTCCATTTTGCCAGACTGTGGAACTGCTGATTACCTATCCTGAAAGCAGAGTTTTCACCATGTACAGGGATACCCTGGGTTACTGGACGGCCCGTTTGGAGCAGGCTAAAGCAGGAATGCGTTATCTTTTTCGCCTCGACGGTACAGCAATTTATCCCGATCCCGCTTCTGTTTGCCAGCCCGAAGGTGTTCACGGAGCATCCGAACTCGCCAATCTGATGAGCTTCAAATGGACGGATACTGGTTGGAGGGGGATCACGCTGGAAAACATGATTATTTACGAATTACATGTGGGAACCTTTTCACCCGAAGGGAATTTTAACGGGATAATAAAAAGGTTGGATTATCTAAAACATCTTGGAGTTAACGCCATTGAACTGATGCCTGTAGCTCAGTTTCCGGGTAAGAGAAACTGGGGATATGATGGTGTATATCCGTTTGCTGTTCAGCACTCCTACGGCGGGCCTTCCGGACTAAAAGCCCTGGTAAACGCGGCACATAACAAAGGCATAGCGGTTATACTTGATGTGGTATATAATCATCTCGGACCGGAAGGGAATTATCTTTCATGTTTCGGTCCCTATTTCACCGGTAAATACAAAACTCCCTGGAGTGAGGCCATGAACTTCGATGATGCTTATAGCTATGGAACCCGCAACATGTTTTTACAAAATGCCCTTTTCTGGCTGGATGAGTTCAGGGTTGATGCACTCAGACTGGATGCGGTTCATGCCATTTGGGACAACAGTGCCAAACATTTTCTGGAAGAAATGAAAGAAAAAGTATGTGAACTCGAAAAGAAAAGCGGAAGAAAGAAAATATTAATAGCTGAACTTGACCTCAATAATCCGAGATATATTAACTCAAGAGAGAAAGGAGGTCTGGGACTAGACGGCCAATGGGTTGATGAGTTTCATCACGCTGTTCACGCTGTAATAACAAAAGAGACAGACGGTTACTATGAAGATTTTGGTACAGTGGAACAAATCCGAAAAGCATTCCGGGACACATATGTTTATACCGGCGAGTTTTCCCCGCACAGGAAAAAGAATTTCGGAGTACCCGTTACAAATGATTTCAGTCAGTTCGTAGTGTTTATGCAAAACCATGATCAGGTCGGAAACAGAATGCTGGGTGATCGGTTGGCAACTTCTCTTTCTTATGAGGCATTGAAACTTCTTGCAGTTACGTTACTTGCTTCACCTTATGTGCCGCTTATCTTTATGGGAGAAGAATATGGTGAAAAAAATCCTTTTCTGTTTTTCGCCAGTCACTCAGAACCTAAACTTAAAGAACAGGTGAGAAAGGGAAGACGGGAAGAATTTTCCTGTTTCAATTGGCAGGATGACCTGCCGGATCCGTTTTCTGAAGAAAATTATAATAAGTGCAAACTTAGCTGGAACTATGAAGGGGATACAGAACAGGCTTGCTTGTTCAAGTTATACCGCCTGCTCATTCATTTAAGAAAGCAACATCCGGCTTTCAAAAGAAGAACAAGAGACAGTTTGAGTGTTCATAAAACCGATGCTGATGAAGTTGTATTAATCGAAAGAAGGGGTGAGGATACAGGTGTTTTAATTGTTCTGAATTTTGATGAACACCCGGTCGTATTTACGTCTCCTGATTTCAGAGGGAAAAAAATTCTGGACACTTCGAAAAGTGACTGGAAAGGTCCCGGACATAACGGAAGTAATGAAATAAATCCCTGTGAATCGTTAAGGATAAACGGCTTTTCTGCCATGATTTTTGAAAGAATTAATAAACCGGTAACATGAAAATTCCTGTTTCTACATATCGCGTTCAGCTCAACCAATCATTTACTCTGAAGGATCTTGCGGGGATTATAGATTATCTCCATGAGCTGAGAGTTTCAACCATTTATGCCTCGCCGATTTTCAAGGCTGAGCCGGGAAGTACTCATGGTTATGATTGTGTGGATCCTGATATGATAAATCCTGAAATCGGTACTCTGGAAGATTTGAAGGCAATTGCGCTGAAATTGAAGCAATTGAATATGACATGGATACAGGATATAGTTCCCAATCACATGGCTTTTTCAACTGCCAACCGGAGGCTACAGGATGTATTGGAAAGGGGGAAGTATTCACCCTATTACCGTTATTTTGATATCGACTGGAACCATAGCGATAACATCGTAAAATCGAAATTGATGGTTCCGTTTCTTGGTTTTGAATTGAGCGAATGCATTGAAAAAGGTGAAATACGAGCAGAACTTTCGAAAGAAGGATTCTTTGTGAACTACCTCGGAAACAGGTATCCGTTAACGTTAGCCTCCGGCAATTTCTTTGCGGCGTTGATTTCGGAGTTGACTCCATCGTCTGATTTGGTGAGCATATTTACGAAAGGTGTAGGCTTAGCTTCTCAGAATTACACCTATGATCAGTGGCAACAGGTCAAAAAATTATGGTTTAGGGAATTATTTCAGGATTCGTTAAACAGCACCCTGATTGTTGAGCTGGGAAAAGCGATTAATGCCAGCCGGGAATTGCTCATGCAGCTTTTGAACGAACAGAATTACGTTCTCTGCTGGTGGAGAACAACCGAAAACAAAATTAATTACCGTAGGTTTTTTACGGTCAATTCATTGATTTGTTTATCGATGGAAAGCGAACAGGTATTTCGCGAGCATCATACTTTTCTTTTTCAATTATATGAAGCGGGTTTAATTCAGGGGTTGCGTATAGATCATATAGACGGACTAAGAGATCCAGAAATTTATTTGGATCGTTTGCGTAAAATGTTTGGAGACAACTTATTTGTAGTTGCGGAAAAAATTCTGGAAGCTGAAGAACAATTACCTGCAAAATGGCAGATTCGGGGTACCACAGGGTATGATTTTCTTGCGCAGATAAATCAGGTACTGACTCATCCCGGTAGAAGTATTTATCTGCGCGAATTTTATCATTCGCTGATTCAGGAAATGAAACCCTACCATCAGGTTGTGTTCGATTCCAAAAAGAAAATGTTGTACAACTATATGCGGGGGGAATTAAATAACCTCACCGAATACTTTTTCGAGTTGGGCGTTACCGATGTTGATATTTCCTTCGAAAAAATACAGAGCGCAATTGCACTCTTTATGGTTTGCTTGTCGGTTTACCGGATTTATCCTTCCAGATTTCCACTTTCTATTGAAGAGTTAAAGAGAGTTGATGACGCAATGAGCCGGGCAGCCGCAATAGCCCCGGATTTGAAATCGGCACTGGATCTGGTGCACCGGAGTTTTGAGGAGTATTCTGCATCAGAAGCTCTGGGGTGGAGAAGGCTACATTTTATCCAAAGACTGATGCAGTTTACCGGCCCCCTTACAGCCAAGGGAGTGGAGGATACAAGTTTCTATATCTACAACGCCCATATATCTCATAACGAAGTTGGTGATACTCCACTCATACCCGGAACTTCGGTGAACGAATTTCACCTGAATATGACTGTTAGAAGCCGACGTTGGCTGCAGACAATGAATGCAAGTGCTACGCATGATACCAAACGGGGCGAAGATGCGCGAATCCGGATAAATCTGCTTAGTCATTTTTGCGGTGAATGGATGGAAAGGGTGAGAGAATGGAAGGAAATCAACGAACCCATCAAATCGCAGGTTGACGGATATCCCGCTCCGTCGGCGAATGAAGAATATTTTATTTATCAGGCGATGGTGGGCGGATGCCCGGTAAACGGGGAGATTGAAAATGGGTTTGTTACAAGATTGAAGGACTCACTGATTAAAGCTCTGAGGGAGGCCAGACAAAATAGTTCGTGGGAGGTGCCCGATGAAGTTTACGAGAATGCCTGTTTAAAGTTTGTGACATTGATAACGGATAAACGTCATGGTTTTCTGCATTCATTTATTAGTTTTCACCGCCGAATCTGCGGTTATGCAAGAACGTTTTCTCTGGCGCAGGTTTTAATTAAGCTAACAGCTCCGGGTATTCCTGATATTTATCAGGGGTGTGAATTCTGGGATCTTAGCTTCGTTGATCCCGACAACAGGAGACCTGTAGATTATAATCTGCGAATTCGCCTGCTGGAGGATTTGAAAGCTCACGAATCGCGGGGATGGGAAGCGTTTAGTCAATTTATTCAATCTTGCGAACAGCCGGGTGCGGAAAAACTTTATGTCACATGGAAGGCGTTGATGTGCCGAAGGCAGTATGGGGATGTTTTTGAGCAGGGGCGCTATATCCCGCTTTACTTATCCGGTCACGAAGAGTCGTTTATCTGCTATCTCAGAGAATATAGAGGAAAATGGATTTTTATTCTGGCTCCGGTGAAAACGGATGTGCTGAAGGAAAATGGAGATGCAGAAGCCGACAAAGTGAAACATAGTCCGATTGATTTACCTGAAGATGCGCCCCGATTGTGGACCGATCAGTTTTCAGGCCTACAGCTTTCTTTAGAGGGGAGAAAATTAATGATAGGTGATTTACTGATTAATTTTCCGCTTATTCTGCTTTTTGGAGGAGAGGATTTCACGGCGCGTTCAGAGGTTACCGGGCTATAGCCGGATAATTTTTTCTTCGTTTTTTTCCTTCGTTAAGGGCAAAAAAAAAGGGGGTCAGAATAGACATTCAACCCCTGTTTAAAATCCAATATCCTATGAAAAACCGATGCAATATTAAAGCAAATTCCTATATAATGGTAGTCCATGTTCATTTTTTTACCCGAATATAGCAAAATATTTATACACATTATCCGCTATAAAATATATAGAAAGGTGATAAATAATATGATATAGGTTATTTTCGGGGTGTTATGACAGGTTTAAAAACCCCGGAAAATTGCTAATTTCCTCAAAAATCCAGGGAAAAATACCGGAAAAATCTCCGGAAAAACTATTAACTTTTTACTTATCTTTTCAACGGAAATGAAACCCGGAAAAATTTATGATTAAAATTCTGATAGCTGATGATCATGCAATTGTTAGGATGGGATTAAAGCAAATTCTCTTGGAAGAATATCCTTCGGCTAGGATAGGGGAAGTTTCAGAAGCTGAGAGTTTGCTGGCAGAAGTAATAAATAATGAATGGGATTTGGTGATATGCGATATGAATATGCCGGGAAGGAGCGGGCTGGATGCTCTGGGGCAGATTAAACATGCAGCACCCGGGTTGCCGGTACTTATTATGAGCATGTACCCTGAAGAACAGTATGCTCTGAGGGTAATTAAATCCGGAGCTGCAGGTTATTTATGCAAGGATAATATTCACGAAGATATTGCCCAGGCTGTACAAACGGTTTTAAGAGGGCGCAAATTCATAACTCCAACGGTAGCCGAGAAACTGGCCGAAGCGATGGGCACTGAAAATAACGGTATGGAGCCGCATGAAACACTTTCTGATCGTGAATTTGATGTATTTAAATTACTTGCTGCGGGAAAGTCAGTTTCCGAAATCGGACATCAGCTTTCATTGAGTGTAACTACAGTCAGCACTTACCGGGCGAGAATTCTTAAGAAGATGAATCTGGATAATAATGCCGGACTAACCCGCTATGCGCTCGAGAAAGGCATGATCTGAACCTGCCTTGTAGTAAAAATTCTACAAGCTTAAAAATATCCTTCCTACAATTTTTCAGAATAGTTAAGGTTATTTTGCATAACGCACGTTTTGTTGCGGTTGTAAATTACCAAACCGTAGTATGGTCAGGATTTTAATTGCAGATGATCATGAAATTGTTAGACAGGGATTGAAAGAACTTTTGTCAGACGAATTTCCCGATGCTTTTATTGAAGATGCATCAGATACTGTTTCATTGCTGAAAAAGCAGGCATCACAACAGTGGGATATCGTTATTTCAGACCTGATAATGCCCGGAGGTGGAGGCTTCCGTTTTCTGGAAATAATCAGAGCAAGTAACAAAACTCTTCCCGTCATTATAATCAGTACACACCCGGCCGACCAGTACGAATCCAGTGTAATAAAAGCAGGTGCAAATATGTTCATCAATAAGGATACGATTTCAGCAGATCTTCCGAAAGCAATAAGATCATTACTTAGTCTCAGCTAATAGTTTTTTTAATTTTTCTTCTGTTTATTTTTAAGTGATTTATTTACTCCTTTCAGATTGGTTTTTCAAAGAATGTAGTGTATATTCTACAAGGATTGTAGTGTAATACAGACCGCGAAATCATAGGACATTCTATTCGCGGGGAGGATCGTTTGCAGTTACTTTGTGTTTTAGCGCCCTGCCATGAAGAGAAGAAAAATTTCGGTACTAATTGTTGACGATAACAGCAATTTCATCAAGAGAATGATCGGGATAATTGTAGAGTTAGAGAATATCAATTTTGTGCATACAGCGTCAAACTATGAAGAAGCCCTGAATATGTTGAGGCGGGAGCACCACGATCTTGTATTGCTTGATATTAATCTGCCGAGTAAAAGCGGTATAAAATTGCTGGAAGCAATCAGAGAAGCCTCCTGGAACTGCAAAGTAGTTATGCTGAGCAATTATTCAGGAGATTCTTATCGCCAGCACTGCACCGGTTTGGGTGCAAATTATTTTTTAGATAAAACCATAGACTTTGAATTGGTTCCGGATATACTGAATAGTATTCATCCGAACTAATCAGGAAAGGAATGTATTCATTCGGTATTCAACTTTTTGAATGCGTCGTGTGTTTTTATAATAAGTACGAATATAAGATTCAATGTTTCGATACTAAAGATGGTTCCGTTGAAAAATCCAATTCTATGAAAGCCGGTCTTTTTTTCCAGACCGATGATATTCCGGTAAGGACCTACCTGAATATCAGGCGAAAACCCCGAAAGGGGTTTTCGTTTTTTTGTGTAAGCCGGCTTCAGTATGTTTCGGCAGTTTGATGTTATCCTTGTAATTAATGAATATGCGGAAGTCTGGTGAGAAACAGAAAAAGCAACTTTATCCGATTTGCCTCAAAAAGCCTTAACTTGATCGCCGGAATAAAAGGTCAGTTTGTTTTGGAAATTTCAGCAGATTATAATGAACCTCAGATTTTATTGCGGGTAAGTCGCGGTGATACCAGGGCTTTTTCACTACTGTATAACCGTTACCGCCCCCGTATCTATACCACGGCTCTAAGTCTCACTGCGAATTCTCACTCATAACGGTAACATTTCCGTAAGAGGAGGAGGTATTGGTTCGAGGTATTATACTTCATTGAGTTTTACTAAATCAGAAGGAGCAGTTATCGCAAGCGACTTCTCACGTATTTCAGGGAAGTTTAGTCTGGATAACGAAATCACCAGCAAGCTGAAGCTGATATCCAATATGGATTTTGGTTTTCACGAAAATAATGTGGTAGGCGGTATATACAGCAATGCGCTGCTAGCTCCCCCTACAGTGAAACCATAT
>DATCKB010000303.1:0-11883 GCA_036562505.1 Parasegetibacter sp.
CCGAAGAAGCTATGCAGGAGTTATTGAAACGCATGAGAGGTACAAAAAGCAATGCAGAATTTCTTGCCAGCATGAACAGATAAAAGCTATCTGATAAGGATTTCGCCCATGCGAACCTTTTTACTATAAAATTTCATATCCGTAACATCAACTTTGTGATCATAGTCGAACCGATCAAAGTTCCTGTTACGGATATTGTATTTCCAGACTACCGGATTGTCTGAATTAAAGTCGTTGAACTCGGAAATTCCGAACAACAGTATCGTCTCATGGTCGAGCCAGACGGCTTCATGTATGTAGGTACCGGGGCCGAAAAACATCAATCGCATTTCCTTTTTCCCTTTCAGATCGATCAGGGTTATCTGGTTATCCGGCCCGGCTTCATACCCAACTACCTCCCCGTTCTTTCCTTTTTTCAGAATGATATTATAGCTGTCTAAATCAATAAACATTAAGCTGTCCGGAGAATATTTCAAATACGGACCATACAATGAAAAAAATTCTTTATCCTTTTCAAATGGACTGGTTATTAAAGATTCTTCAATCCACGAATCGGTAAGCCGGAAGTTATCCAGACTAAAACTACTATCTGCTGCTGCCAGAGAATCAATCCAGGGAAGGGAAGTTATTATCATCCTCGATTTATCAGTAGCTAATATGGAATCCGCATAAGCTGTAAGCGTACTATCAGCAGCCATAGTAGGTTTAGGCTGGTCATTGCCACCCTTTTTTCCACAATTACGCGCACAGGCAACTAATAATATCGCCAGCGTGAAATAAATGGAGCACTGCTTTATCATATACTCAATATATTATTACCAATCGAGATTACAGGTCAAAAGTCGCATTTCTTCCCGATTCTGATTCAAATATTCAGAACCGAAAAAACCTTCCATCTGAAATGACTAAAAAATCAGATGGCTTTTGTTCTTTATCTTGTCTCCGGCCAACTCCGTTACCATCTGTACACCCCCTAATAGTTTTATCGTCTCCTGTAATTCTTTCACATAGTCATCAGCAACTATATCACCTTTCAACAGCCAGAGAAAATCAAGATGTTTGAATTCGGGTAACAAATACTCACCGTCAAAATAATTATTATACATATAGTGAGTCAGTGAATTGTGAGGCTCATGATATTCATATACAGAAAAATAATATTTTCTGTTTTTACGGGTGAGTTGAATTTCGATATCACTATTCAAACGGAAATCGAAGCGCAGAAGATGATTTAATTTCCAGCAGAACTGGTAGTCTTTTACCGATGTTACCACACCCAAAAGGCGGGTATCGGCAAAAAAATCATTCGCCATATCATCTATATCCAGCTTTAGCCTCATCAGTAAACTTTGCTATAAAGGTAGCTAATTCATTCTTTGGCAAAACTAAGTTTATCTTTCCTGTCGGTAATTTCCAGCAGTTTAAGAATGTGCCTGATCGTAGTGATACCCGACATATAATCCACTGTTTGCGGGCCTGCAGACACATCTTTCGGTTGAAAATAGCAAAGTGCTGGTGTGTCGGCATAAAAATATGAAGATACGGATGAAGAATCTTCGTCTAAATTCAGGTATAGATCCTTATCCCTGATACCACTTAAAAGTCCCGCCCACGAACTCAACCCCTTATAAGCAGCCAGTTTCAGCGGGGCCTGTGATATTGATCCGCTATTTAACCCATCAAGATTAACTATATAATTTACTTCGCCGATTGTACCCTTCTCGGTTTTAATAAACGCCCTTGACCCATAATAATTTTCATCCTCAGCAGGAAAGACCAAAAACAAATAATTATTATTTCGATAACCCGACTGTTTTATTTTGCTTGCCAGTTCAAGCAGTGTGGCGATTTTTTTTGAATTGGTATTTATTAATTCGGAAGAGCTGGTTTTTTCCGTACTCTCCGCCATACAACGTACTCCAAAAATTATCGTTGCCGGTGCACTGTTATTAATGTAGCCTGCTGAATAACTGCCTCGGTATAACTCTTCTTCTATCTTAATATTAAAACTGATTTCGTAATTTGATGTTACATCGTTAAAATGCTTGTTCCACGCATTTTCCCGGATGAATATCACCGGTATTGTTGATGTTGATTCTTTAGAAAACTGACTAAACTCCAATTCATGCTGCGGTTCTCCTGAATTATAAACTATCAGGGCTGTAGCACCTTTGGATTTTGCATCACGGGCCTTTTCGTTTATTAACGCCTCTAATGAACCCAACTGCTTACCTTTAGAAAGAAGTGGAGCAATATCCATAAACCATGGCATATCTACTTCAGGAAGAGCAATGGAAGCTACAGCTTCCAGGTTTCCATCCCCGCTGAAAGCGAGCGGAAAAAAATCATCCTTGAGATTCAGCATATGGCCGTTAACGCGAAAGTATGTACCGGCTTTGATTAGTTTCCCTTTATTCACTGTGAAGTCTGAACCAAAACCTTTTTCAGCCAGCGGCGTCAGCCCGATGCGTTCAAAATTCCGGTTTATATAGTCGGTGATAACTTTTTCCTGATCAGCGTTATCTGTTAACCCTACGGACAATTGAGTAGTGTACTGTTGTATATTATTTAAAATCTCCCTGTCTGTTTTTTTCAGTTTTTGGCTTAATCCTGATAAAACCAGTAGCAAAAAAGAAAAAGAGAGTAGAGATTTTACCCACATAACAACTATTTTAAGAATTTGACAAAATTGACACAATTATCTGCTTCATGCAAATGCAGTACCAGTTTATTCATTATATTTCTGAACTGTTTACTATACAGGTGTTAAAACTTCCGAATTCGTAAGTATTGGTTAAGAATACCCAGTACCTTTGCACATCCTTAAAACTGAGTCTTGGCAAAGCATTCCTTTCAAATAGCGTTAGTAGGTAACCCAAACAGCGGGAAAAGTTCTTTATTCAACAGTCTGACCGGCTTGAATCAAAAGGTCGGTAATTTTCCGGGAGTAACCGTGGATAAGAAAACCGGAAGTACTAAAATTTCCGAAGATATTTCCGCGTCTGTAGTGGATCTTCCGGGAACTTATAGTCTTTATCCCCGCAGGGAAGACGAATGGGTGACCTATCGGGTTCTGATGAATCAGGACCAGCATATCAAACCTGAATTAATAGTGTTGGTTGCAGATGCCAGTAATCTAAAAAGAAATTTACTTTTCTGCAGTCAGATTATTGATTTGAAAATTCCTGTTGTAGTAGCGTTGACTATGATGGATATAGCCAGGAAGAAAAATATCGAAATAGATGTTTTGGGACTGGAAAGAGAATTGGGGGTACCTGTAGTAGCTGTAAATCCCAGGAAAAACAAGGGTATAGCTGCATTAAAAAAAGCTATAGAACAAACAGCACTTCAATTATATAAATCACCTGTGAGGGATTTTATTGATAATGCCGCTTTATCCCCCGCTGTAGCCGATGTCAAAAAAATACTGCCTGAATTGAGTGATTATAAGGCGGTTCATTACCTGATTAATCATGAAAATTTTGATTTGGATGAGGATATTCAGGAAAAAATAGAATCTATTGAAATCGCTAACTCTTTTAATCATACCCGTGCACAGGCAGATGAAATTACACAGCGATATTCGCATATCCGACAGGTAATGAAACAAACTGTGGCAGAACCGGATCCCGTACAACGCAGCTTATTTACAGAAAAACTGGATAATATCCTCCTGCACAGGAGATGGGGTTACCTGATTCTTCTATTTGTATTGTTTCTTTTATTTCAGAGCGTATTTCTGATTGCTTCGTATCCTATGGATCTGATAGATCAGGGATTTGTCAGCCTGTCTGATTTTCTTCTTGATATTTTACCCGGAGGATGGTTTACTGATTTACTCGTAAATGGTATTGTAGCTGGTTTAGGTGGAATAGTGATTTTCGTTCCGCAGATAATGATTTTATTTGGTCTGATTACTATACTGGAAGACACGGGTTATATGGCCCGCATCAGTTTTCTGACAGACAGGGTAATGCGTTCAGTTGGATTAAATGGAAAGAGTGTTATGCCTATGATCAGTGGTTTTGCCTGTGCAGTTCCGGCTATCATGAGTGCCCGTTCCATCGAAAACAAAAAAGAAAGATTATTGACTATCCTGGTAACTCCCTTGATGAGTTGTTCTGCCCGGCTTCCTATTTATATCATTATGATTGCCCTGGTTATTCCGGATACTATGTTATTCGGATTTATCAGTGTACAGGGATTAGTGATGATGGGTTTGTACTTACTGGGTCTCTTGATGAGTTTAATAGTTGCCTATGTATTTAAACTGATTATACGCATAAAAGAAAAAAGTTATTTTATTCTTGAATTGCCGGTTTACAGATCTCCACGATGGAAGAATATAGGAGTAACAATGGTGGAAAAAGCGAAAATTTTCGTTTTTGAAGCCGGTAAAGTGATCATGGTAATCAGTATTATCTTGTGGGCCTTAAGTAGTTACGGTCCGTCAGGAAGAATGCAAGCTGTGGAAGAAAAATACCAGGTTATGTACGAAGCACCGGATGCAGATACTGAGGAAGTTGACAGAATGAAAGAGGGAGAATTACTGCAGAATTCTTATGCAGGAATATTCGGAAAAACTATCGAACCCGTTATAGAGCCTTTGGGATACGACTGGAAAATAGGTATAGCATTGTTAACCTCATTTGCCGCCCGGGAAGTATTTGTAGGTACTATGGCAACTTTATACAGTGCCGGTGGCGAAGATGAAACAAGTTTATTGCTGAAAGAAAAAATGCGTCAGGCAAAAAGAATTGATGGTACTCCTGTTTACACCCTTGCAACCGGTATGTCGCTCATGATATTTTATGTACTTGCTATGCAGTGTATGAGCACACTGGCTATTGTTAAGAGAGAAACCCGTTCCTGGAAATGGCCGATCGTTCAGTTTAGTTATATGACTATCCTTGCTTATGTAATGAGCTGGATTACCTATCAGATTCTGGCTTAATTAAAGACCGAATTGAGCACTAATTTCCAGCATTCTGTCGATAGGCTTTCGGGCAGCCACTCTCAATTCTTCATCCATTATGATCTCCGGAAGTTCATACTTCATACATAAATAAAGTTTTTCTAGCGTATTTAACTTCATATGCGGACAATCATTACAAGCACAGGAATTGTCTGGCGGAGCGGGTATAAAGGTTTTATGGGGTGAATTCTTCTGCATCTGATGAAGAATTCCGGTTTCAGTGGCAACAATATATTCAGTAGCTGTGTCAGTTTTGGTAAAATTCAATAAAGCTGTGGTTGAACCAATGAAATCGGCAATTCTCAGTATCGGGTCTTCGCATTCAGGATGTGCTATCAGTTTAGCCTGAGGATGTCTGATTTTAAGTTTTGTAATCTTCTCCAGAGAAAAAATTTCGTGTACCATACAGGCACCATCCCACAGTACCATATTCCTACCCGTTTTCTTGACCAAATAAGCCCCAAGGTTCTTGTCTGGCGCAAAAATGATAGGTTGGTCCACCGGAATAGTTTGTACAATTTTTTCCGCATTTGAAGACGTACAAATGATATCACTCAGTGCTTTGATGCCCGCGGAACAATTTATGTAGGAAATAACTATATGACCAGGATATTGTTCCTTGAATTTTTTGAAAAGATCCGGGGGAGCTGAATCAGCCAGTGAACAGCCCGCATTAAGGTCGGGCAGAAGTACTTTTTTATGCGGATTCAGAATTTTCGCAGTTTCTGCCATAAAATGGACTCCGGCAAAAACAATGATTTCAGCATCAGTTTTAGCAGCTTGCTGGGCCAGACCGAGGCTATCCCCGATAAAATCCGCCACATCCTGAATATCAGGTTCCTGATAATAATGCGCCAGGATTATCGCGTTCTTTTCTTTTTTCAGTTTTTCGATTTCTGCGAACAGATCAAGCTGCGGGTCTGTTTCAATATCGAGAAAGCCTTTTCCGGCTAAATTTTTTCTGGCAGCTTCTATGTTTATAACTTCCATATTATATACTAATATTTAATCTTTTATTTAAAAACCTTATTACTATTAGGGCTGTGGAAAAGTGGAAAGGTTTTTTCTAAAAGATTAGGAAATACAAAGGTAACGGGTTTATCCACTAGTTTCCACATTTCGTTAACAGTTAACAATTCAATATAGTTGAGGCAAAAAGCCTTTTATTCACATCGGGGGATACTGAAACCCTATTTATAAGTTTTTTATGACTTCTATAAAAATTTGATGTGAATTGGCAGGGAGTAAAAAGTGGGTTATTTCACTATTCTCCGGTTCCTTATCAAATCCGCAAAATTTACCCCGGGAAAACTCACATTAGCTGGGCCGAAAACACCAGGTTTTCAACATAATTGAGCAGTTACACACCTTTAAAAGTGGATAAGTTTTATTCCATTTTTATCTATATTTGCCATCACTTAAAAAAAGCCATACATATAATATTATGTCGATTATTCAGACCATCAGAGAACGTGCAGCTGTGATTATGATAGTAATTATAGCTATTAGCTTGATTGCATTCATATTGCAGGATTCTTTTTCAGGAAGAGGCAGCGGTGTAACATCCACTAAAATAGGTGAAGTTAATGGAGAAGATATAGATTTTATTGATTTCCGGCAGGCAATGGAGATGCAGGAAAATCAGTATAAACAAGCAGGTATGCCGGTGAGCGAAGCTTTCCGCCAGAATATTATGGAAGGCGTGTGGAACCAGTTTGTAAGTGAAAAACTGCTGGACAAAGAAGCAGAGAAGCTCGGCATCACTGTTACGGCTAAAGAATTGAATGACTATTTATTCGGGGATAACCCGCCAGATGATCTTCGTCGCCAGTTTACCAATCCGGAAACGGGGCAATACGATGCTATAGCGGCTCAGCAAGCTGTGGCTGCGCTAAGAGCCCGTAAAGATGAAATGGCGGAAAACTTCGCAAACAGATATCTGCCTGCATTAATGAAAAGCAGACAGCAGGAGAAATACAGTGCTTTACTGGAATCTGCTGCCTATCTGCCAAAATGGATGATAGATAAAATCAACAGCGACAATAATGCGGTTGCCAGCATCCAGTTTGTGAATATACCTTATTCAACAATAGCTGATTCGCTGGTAATGGTTACTGACGATGATATCAGAAAGTATATCAACGAAAGACCCGATCAGTTCAAGCAGGAAAAGAGCAGAACTATTGTTTATACAATGTTTGATGCTTCTCCAAGCGAGCAGGATTCTGCACAGGTACTTTCTGATCTGCAGAAGTTATACGATGAGTTCAGTACTACTTCTGACATGGAATCATTCCTGAACAGAGTGGGTTCTGAAACACCTTATTATAATGGGTTTGTGCTGAAGTCTAAATTGTCGATGGAAAAAGCTGATAGCCTGCGTAATCTTCAGTTAAATCAGGTTTTCGGGCCGTATATAGACGGAAACAATTATGTTCTGGCGAGAATGATGGAAAAGAGAACAATGCCAGACAGTGTGAAATGTCGCCATATTTTAATCAGTACTCAGGGCGGTTTGTCTGATGATGATGCAAAGAAAAGAGCCGATAGTATTGCGCAGGCAATAAAAGGAGGTGCTGATTTTAAAGCCCTGGTTACTCAGTATACAGATGATCCGGGCAGTAAAGAAACCGGGGGTGAATATGATTTTACCTCTCTTAATTTTGGTAACCTGGCTAAAGAATTTGCTGAAGCTGTTTTTTACGGAAAAGCAGGTGATAAAAAGGTAGTAAAGACTCAATTTGGTTATCATTATATAGAAGTAATGAGTCAGAAGAATTTTGAAGAAGCATATCGGATAGCTTACCTGTCTAAGCCGATTGTTTCCGGAATAGAAACTGAAACCATTGCTTCAAATGCTGCCAGTCAGTTTGCGGGTGACAGCAGAGATTACCAGAGCTTCATGGACAACTTGAAAAAACAGAATCTTCAGGAGTTTACCGCACCAAATATTGGCGAAAATGATTTTTCTATCCCAGGTATAGGTGATGCGAGAAGTCTGGTGAGAGATATTTATGCGGCGAAGAAGGGCCAGGTACTTGACCCGGTTAATGTTGGTGATAAATATATAGTAGCAGTGGTAGTGGATGTACAGGAAGAAGGATTGATTTCTCCATCTAAGGCGCGTCCATCTGTGGAGTTTGTGATTAAAAATCAGAAGAAAGCAGAACTGATTAAGAATAAATATTCTTCTTCAAAAACTCTGGAAGAATTGGCTGCAGCTGCTGGTGTGGAGGTGTTATCAGTAGACAGCCTGAATTTTGCAAGCACTTTTGTACAGGGAGCAGGCTCCGAGCCAAAAGTGGTGGGTTATGCGTTTAACAAAGAGAATCAGGATAAGGTCTCACCATTGATAGCGGGAACAACCGGAGTTTTTGCGGTTAAAACAAATTCAATTGGCGCAGGGTCCAGCAGTGTGGTGGATTCCGAGCAACTAAAGAGAGGTATGATAATGCAGATGCGTTCATCATCTACCCGTTCTGCGCTGGAGGCCTTAAGAAAAGAAGCTAAGATTAAAGATTTGCGTGCTAAGTTTTATTAATAGTTCACATTATTAGAAATAGCAAGAGTATGGCGCGCCGCAGGCGCGCCATACTCTGTTTATGAAGACAACCTGCCGATAACCAACAGGTACAGAAAGTTAATTAAGGTACCGGAAATCATGCTCAGGAAATCAGTTGGGTGTATGCAGGACAGCCCGCGAGCGATTGCTGATAGCGAACCAAACTATCTTATCTTTGTATTGTTAATTAGTATATGCCGGAAGAAATAATTGTAAATAAAGTCGCCGAAAGCGGGATTATCACCATTGATCTTGAAAACTATTATCCCCGCGAAGAAGTCGCCGTTTTTGATATAAAAGACTATCTCTATATGGGGTTGTTGCTGAAAGAAAAAGATTTCAGAACGGCGCTTCAGCAGATCGATTGGTCGTTTTATCAGGACAAAAACGTAGCTGTATTTTGTTCTGCAGATGCTATCGTTCCTGTTTGGGCTTATATGTTAATAACTTCCTACCTCCAGCCATATGCAAAAAATATAGTTCATGGTACTGAACAGGAACTTCACAAGACAGTTTTTCTCCGGAATATTCAGCAAATGATCAACCCGGATGATTATGTTGATAAACGCGTAGTAATTAAAGGCTGCGGAGAATTGCCCATAGGAGAATTTGCTTATCTGGAAATAACAAGAATTCTGCGCCCGGTAGCCAAAAGCATTATGTATGGTGAACCCTGTAGCACTGTTCCCGTTTACAAAAAGAAAAACCCAGCATCCCGACCAACAGAATAGGTTTCCTGGTCAACTCTTCACGCTGATGTATTCAGTTGGTAAAAATTCAGCTATTACGATTCTTTTTAAATAAAAAGTCCCCGAAAAGGGGACTTATATAATAACATTTTTATTCTGCTAATTCAGATCAGGTGCAAAATCCTGCGCAACACTGGATGGGGTATGCCCTATCGCAAAATCAAAGTTTTTCGTAGAGTTCTCTCAGTTTTTTTCTGGTCATAATTTCTTCCCAGTTTGGCCCGAGTGCATTTTCCCAGAGCGGTTTCATACCCAATGACACATCAATCATAGTATTGAACTCTGCATCAGATAGTCCGCTACAAATACCCGTCGGAATTTCAACACCATTCTTTTCTACCATATAACGGAATTCCTTAACTGCTTCAGGGTAAAACTCTTCAATCTGATTCATTACAATACAATTTCCTATACCATGTTTGGTTCCCAGCAGGTAACTGAGTCCATAACTTACAGCATGAGCTACTCCAACCTGAGAATAAGCGATACTCATTCCCCCGGCGTAGGAAGCCATCATTAACTGATCGTCAGATTCATCGTCCCAGGTTGTTTTTTCTACAAACACTTTCCGACAAAGCTCCAGAGCCTTCTCTCCGTAGCTTTTACTGAATTCGTTCAGGTAGGTACCTTCAAGACTTTCGATACAATGGATATAACAATCCATACCTGTATAGAATCGTTGATTGACCGGAGCATTTGCAGTTAATTCGGGGTCAAGAACAATCTGATCGAATGGAGTAAAATCCGAATTCATACCCAGTTTGCGGGTTGGACCGGTTAAAACGGTTGTGCGGGAAACTTCAGCACCCGTTCCACTTAATGTAGGAATACCAACTTTGTACACACCTGGAAATTTCACCAGATCCCAACCCTGATAATCAGCCGAGGAGCCGGGATTTGTCATCATTAAGGATACTGCTTTTGCCAGATCCATTGTAGAACCACCACCTATGCCGATAACTCCGCTTATACTGCCGAATTCCTGCTTTAATTCACCAGCTATCTGATCTACGTAACTGGTTTTAGGTTCGTATGTAACATCAGCGTAAATAATTTTATCATTACCTTTTAACGGGATACGGGATTCGAGAGGTTTTCCCTTAAAAAAATGATCCAATAAAAAGATCATCGGCTGGCCCGGTTTTCGGTTGGGTGCAATTATTTCATCCAGTTGATTAAAACAGCCTCTTCCATATACCACATAATCAACCATCTTAAAATTTCTGAACTTCATGTTTATCAGTTGTGCGTTTTAATATTGTGTGTTTTTATTCAGCGATCTGAGTGGCGGTACATTTTACAAAGGTCCGGCATAATCTGAACTAATCTGTCGGGTTAAAGTAATTTCTCAGCTTTTTTCAGATCTTCCGGCGTGTCAATTTCTACTCCCATATAATCTGTCACCACCATTTTCATCGGAATACCGTTCTCGAGGTAGCGCAGGCACTCAATTTTTTCAGCGGCTTCAAGCGGACTCATCTCCATCGCGGTGAAGTTGAGGAGTGTCTGACGGCGGAATGCATATATACCGATATGTTCATAATACACCGGAGAAACGTTTTTGTCGCGGTGGTAAGGAATAACCGAACGCGAGAAAAACAGAGCGTTAAAATTTTTATCAACAGCAACCTTAACATAGTTGGGATCGGCTACCAGCTCAGGATCTTTCAAAACCTGCATCAGTGAAGCAACTTGTACATGTTCCCCATCCGGGCCCTCAAATACTTTCAACAGTCTTTCCAGCGGAGCTTTTTGAGTGAAGGGTTCATCTCCCTGTACGTTTACGATTATATCAACATCGGAGCGATTCTCTACGACTTCAGCAATCCGGTCTGTTCCGCACTCGTGTTCGCGTTTACTCATTACCGCTTTACCCCCGTTACCGGTTATTTCGTTGTAAATGATTTCGCTGTCGGTGACTACCATTACTTCGTCAAAAACATCCGTGTTCACAGCACTTTCGTAAGTGCGCAAGATTACGGTTTTACCTTTGAGTACAGCCATCAGTTTTCCCGGAAAACGGGAAGCATTATAACGGGCGGGTATTAAACAAATTTTTTTCATCACTCTTCTGATTCCTGGTTAATATTATTTTCATCAGGTTGGTTGTTGGCTGTCCATTCGTGCCCGCAGTTAAAGCAGTGATTTACTTTTTCAATGGGGATAGCATAGCTGCCCATTAAAAATGTGAAGATTCCGCTTAATAAATTTACCGGTTTTTTACCGCTGCTTACTTTTTGTACATCAATAGAACCACATCGGGGGCACGCGTTTTTTCTCCCCTGTTCCATTTTCCACTCATTTAAAAGAGCTGTAGCCTGATCAAGATCCTGTTTTTCAACTATTACTTTTATACCGCCGATAGCGTTAGAAAGAATAGGGTCAATAGTAACTGTATATTCATTGTCGAGTCTGGCATTAATGCCCGCATCGACCAGCCGTCCCAACAGCAGATGAGCTTCAATATAACTGTCAAAGGATGCTACCGGAACGTAGTTCATCTGCTAGGATTTTTTGCCTTTAAAAAAAGTGGCTTCACCGGGAGAGGCGCGCTTCGGGACCAAATCTGAAGCCGACTAGTTATTAAGCATCAACGG
>DATCKB010000305.1:0-4467 GCA_036562505.1 Parasegetibacter sp.
ACACAAAGGATTAATACCTGTTTCAAATTCTTTATTATATAAGGCATCGCATTTATACAGTACTTCGGCTGTTTCTGATAAAACTGAGTATCCGTGGGCAAAACCTTTCGGTATCAACAGTTGTTTTTTGTTTTCTGCATCCAGTTCCACACTTAAATGTTTCCCAAACGTAGGAGAGCTCTTTCTCAGGTCCACGATCACATCCAAAATGCGCCCGCTCAAAACACGGATCAGTTTTGACTGTGCAGCGGGGTTTAACTGATAATGCAATCCCCGAACAACTCCGAATTTGGAAAAAGCTTGGTTATCCTGTACCCAGGTGAAGGTTAATCCTTCGTTGTAAAAAACTGCTTCATTATAACTTTCGAAAAGATAACCCCGGTGGTCACTGAATACGGTAGGTTGAAATATATATACTCCGGGAAATTCGGTTTCTGTAAATGGCATAGTAGTTAAAGTCTTGCAAGTTAAGTTTGTCTGTACTGTTTTTTATAGTAAAGCTGGTATTCTCCTGAAGTTACCTGTTTTATCCAATCTTCATTATTGAGATACCAGTCTACTGTTTTTTCCAGACCTTCTTCAAATTGGAGTGAGGGCGTCCAGTTCAGCTCACGGTTCAACTTTGAAGCGTCTATCGCATAACGGTGGTCGTGACCCTTTCGATCGGTAACAAACCGGATGAGTTTCGCGGAACTTCCTTTTTCACGACCCAGTTTTTTATCCATAATGTCACATAAAAGATGCACCAGATCTATATTTCTCCATTCGTTGAATCCGCCTATATTATAAGTCTCTCCGATTTTTCCCTGATGAAAAATTACATCTATAGCGCGGGCGTGGTCTTCCACCCATAGCCAGTCGCGCACGTTCTCCCCCTTTCCGTAAACCGGGAGTTCCATATTCTGTTTGATATTATGAATCATTAGCGGAATCAGTTTTTCAGGAAACTGATGCGAACCATAATTATTGGAACAGTTCGATATAATTACCGGTAGATTATAGGTATGAAAATAAGCCTTCACGAGATGGTCAGATCCTGCTTTTGAAGCTGAGTAAGGTGAACGAGGGTCGTATGGAGTTTCTTCGGTGAAGAATCCCTCATTTCCCAGTGAGCCGTAAACTTCGTCTGTGGATACATGATAGAAAACCTTTCCTTCACTGTCCGGCCCCCAGATATGACGGGCTGCATTCAGCAATACGCCGGTTCCCAGAACATTTGTGCGAATAAATGAAATCGGGTCTGAAATAGAACGGTCTACGTGGCTTTCAGCGGCCAGGTGAATAACAGCATCAAACTGATAATCTTTGAATAATTTTTGTATGGTATCCTGATCAGTGATGTCAGCTTTTATAAAACTATAGTTTGGAAGCTGATCCACATCTTTCAGATTATTCAGATTCCCAGCATAAGTGAGCAAATCCAGATTAAAAATATGATAACCGGGATATTTCTTAACAAATAGTCTGACTACATGAGAGCCGATAAATCCTGCGCCGCCTGTAATTAATATTTTCTTTTTAGTATTCATTCAACACATTTACATACCGGAAAATGTTCAACCAAAAGGCTAAGTTACAAACTCCAGTACTTCAATCCGTTTACTTTCCCCTTAAAAATTCCTTTAAGGTCGGCAACAAGCGCATTCGGGCGGGCAAGTTTTACCAAATCCTCTTCTGTGTAGTTTTTATAAACGTCGTGGGCAACAGCAAGAACTATGGCATCGTAGGTGCCTGTAATGCCATCAGCAAGTTTGAGGTTGTATTCATGATAAACTTCTTCTGCAGAAGCGTGCGGATCTACAAAGTCGACCTGAAGTGAATATTCCATCAGATCTTTGACCAGATCGGCAACTTTCGAATTACGTATATCAGAAACATTTTCCTTGAAAGTAGCTCCCATTACGAGAATCCTGGCGTTTGCTGTATCCGGAGAGTTTTTAATAATATGCTGAACTACTTTACGGGCAACATATCTGGGCATATCATCGTTCACAAATCTACCTGCAGAAATTACTTTTGAGTTATATCCCAGCTGCTGTGCTTTATAGGTGAGATAATAAGGGTCAACACCAATACAGTGACCTCCTACCAGACCCGGGTAGTATTTCTGGAAATTCCACTTGGTTCCTGCGGCTTCAATCACATCATGGGTGTTAATACCAATTCTATCGAAAATGATCGACAATTCATTCATCAGCGAAATATTCAGATCGCGCTGTGTATTTTCAATAATTTTTCCGGCTTCGGCTACTTTAATATTTGGTGCACGGTGAACACCGGCTTCTACAACCAGCATGTAGGTTCTGGCGATTTCATCTAACGACTCATCATCGCAACCTGAAACTATCTTAATTGTATTGGTGAGTGTATGAACTTTGTCTCCCGGATTAATTCTTTCGGGTGAGTATCCCAGTTTGAAATCTACGCCCATTTTTAAGCCGGAAGTTTTTTCGATAATCGGCAGACAGTCTTCCTCAGTACATCCCGGATAAACGGTGGATTCGAATACTACATAGTCGCCGCGTTTAAGCACTTTTCCGATTGTTTGTGATGCGCTTTTAACCGGTGTCAGATCGGGAACTTTATGATCATCAACAGGGGTAGGTACTGCAACAATAAAAAATTTTGCTTCTTTCAGTTCATCCAGAGAATCAGTGAAATGTATATCTGCGCCTTCAAATGCTGTTGACTCCAGTTCATTGCTTGGGTCGATTTTCTGTTTCATCAGCTCAATCCGTTTAGAATTGATATCATATCCGATTACTGAAATCTTCTTAGCAAATTCCAGGGCTATGGGCAGTCCAACATATCCTAATCCAATAACAGCAAGTTTTGCTTCTTTATCTACAAGACTCTGGTAGATCTTCATCATTCAATTTTTTTATTTACCTACAAGGAAAAAAGCCCGAAACTAAGCGGCTAAACTATTTTCGGGCAATATTCACTTTATTTTCCTGAATTAAATTCTTTTGGTTGTTTGTATAGCTCGTCAGTTGGGAGCGACCGGAAATAATCGTAGGTGATTTTCAGGCCTTCAGCGCGACTCACCTTCGGTTCCCAGCCGAGTAATTCTTTAGCTTTGGTAATATCAGGCTTACGTTGCTTGGGATCGTCCTTTGGTAATTCCTTGAACACAATTTTCTGATTTGTTTTCGTAAGCTTGATGATTTCTTCAGCAAATTCCAGAAGCGAAATTTCATCAGGGTTTCCAATATTTACCGGATATACATAATCACTCATCAACAAGCGGTAAATACCTTCAATTAAATCATCCACATAGCAGAAGGAGCGGGTTTGAGAACCATCCCCAAATACGGTAAGGTCTTCTCCGCGAAGTGCTTGTCCGATAAACGCGGGCAATGCGCGGCCGTCGTTCAACCGCATTCTTGGTCCGTATGTATTGAATATTCTTACAATTCTTGTTTCAACACCGTGGAAGGTATGGTAAGCCATGGTGATAGATTCCATAAACCTTTTTGCCTCGTCGTACACACCTCTTGGTCCGACCGGGTTGACGTTCCCCCAGTATTCTTCGTTCTGAGGGTGAACCAGCGGATCTCCGTAAACTTCAGAAGTAGAAGCAACGAGTATTCTGGCTTTCTTAGCTTTTGCCAGACCCAGACAGTTATGAGTCCCCAGTGCACCCACTTTCAGCGTTTGGATGGGAATTTTCAGATAATCTATCGGGCTTGCCGGTGAAGCGAAGTGAAGGATATAATCCAACTCTCCGGGTATATGAATGAATTTACTTACGTCGTGATGGTAAAATTCGAACTGTTCCAGCTTGAACAGGTGTTCAATATTGCGGAGGTCACCGGTAATCAAGTTATCCATTCCAATTACATGAAAACCTTCTTTGATAAACCTGTCGCACAAATGAGAACCGAGAAATCCGGCGGCACCGGTTACTAAAACTCGTTTTCTTTGCATATTTCAGAAGTATATAAGGTGGTATCAGTTATTTGGTCTTCCAACACTTTCATAATGGAATCCGAGTTTAACAACAGATGAAGTTTCGAAAAGATTTCTTCCATCAAATATTACTTTATTTTTCAGCGAAGAAACGATTTTCAGAAAATCTGGTGTTCTGAACTCATTCCATTCCGTTGCAATAATCAGTGCATCTGCGCCGGCCAGTGCTTCATACTGATTCTCTGCGTAGTTCACTTTGTCGCCGATGAGAGCTTTTACATTCTTCATTGCTTCAGGATCATACACAGTTACAGTAGCACCCTGTGCGGTAAGTGCATCAATCATATATAATGCGGGTGCCTCTCTGATATCATCAGTATTTGGCTTAAATGCAAGTCCCCACATAGCAAAATGCTTGCCTTTCAGATCGTTGTTGAAATATTTTTCAATTTTTGGAATCAGGTGAAGTTTCTGCTTCTCATTCACATCCATTACCGCATTCAGAATCTGGAAGTTATAGTTCACTTCTTTCGCAGATTTTACCAGGGCCTGAAC
>DATCKB010000318.1:0-1754 GCA_036562505.1 Parasegetibacter sp.
GTATTTTACAGTTTAATATATTTTTATAATTCAGTACCAAATAATTTGATATTTTCGCATGGATTGCTAATTTTGCAGTCCGGAAAAATTAAACCTTAATTTAAAAACGCATTTAAATTTCTATTTACGATGCCAGTAAAAATGAGACTTCAGCGTCACGGGTCTAAGAAAAGACCATTCTACTTTATCGTAGTAGCCGACGCTCGCGCACCCAGAGACGGAAAATTCATCCAGAAAATTGGTACCTACAATCCGTTGACTGTTCCAGCAACTGTTCAGTTAGATCGTCAGAAAGCACTTGAATGGTTACATAAAGGGGCTCAGCCTACCGACACAGTTCGCCGAATTTTGTCTTACAAAGGAGTATTGTACCTGAAGCACCTGTTACGTGGTGTGAAACTGGGACTGTTTGATGAAGCTACAGCAATGGAGAAATTCCAGGTGTGGCATCAGGATCACGAAGCCCAGATTAACAAGCGTCAGCAGGAGCACAAAAAGCAAAAGCAGGGTAGCCGTCGTCCTCAGCCAGCTGCAAAGCGTGTTGAGAACACAGACAGCCCGGCAGAAGCTTAAGCCTCTCTGATCCACAAGAAATTAATTCAAAAGTGAAAAGTATTTGACGCAATCGGTACTTTTTACTTTTGAATTTTTTATTTGAAGTTCCCGGTCACTGTTTCGCATTAATGTTTTTATTCGTTTCAGTACCATTATTCCTTTCACGTCTTTAACATTACTTTCTCCCGATTCAATTATATTTAAACTGACAACTGTTTGAGTCTGCCATGGCTAATAATTATTTCAATATCGGTAAACTGGTAGCCACCTTTGGCGTTGATGGCGAAATGGTGTTACAACATAGCCTGAAAAAAAGAACAACATTAAAAGGATTAGAAGTGGTGTACTTCGAGGAAAAAAAAGATGCCTTTCTACCTTATTTCATCAGTTCATGCAGGGTTAAATCTGACCATGAACTGTTTATTAAACTCGATGGTGTCAATAGCAGAGAAGCGGCTCAGAAACTGTTGAAACGAAATATCTGGATTGAGGAGGCAGACTTCAAAAAATACGTGGAGAAAAATTCACCCATCTTTCTGCTGGGTTTCACCTTGTTTAATGAAGGGGAAAATCTTGGTCCCATTCTCGAGGTTATTGAACAACCACATCAGGTGTTATGCAGGATCGACCTCAACGGCAATGAAGCCCTCATACCTTTACACGAAGAAACCCTCATGAGTGTTGACCAAAATAGTAAGGAAGTGCATGTAACCCTGCCGGCCGGATTGCTCGATCTATACAGGTAGGGAATAATGAACAACTCCCTGCAAGCGCTACTTCAGTTTTCTCAATTGCTGTAAACCAGCCTTTAAATCTTTTGGCAGCGGAGCTTCCAGCAGATATTCCTTACCGTTATCATCTCTGAACTGAAGTGAAGATGAGTGCAATGCAAGGCGATTAATCAGAGGTCTTTCTTCTTCCTGAAATTTCGACAAACGAAAATTACGTTTTACCGAAGACAGGAAAAATGGTTGTCCATCTCCATAAAGCGGATCACAAACGATCGGATGTCCTGCAAACTTCATGTGCACCCTGATCTGATGTGTTCTGCCAGTGAATATCTGAAATTTCGCCCAACTGTATCTGCCGAATCCTTCCAACACTTCGCAGGATGTCTGAGACGGTTTCCCTTTTCGGTTAATCACCATCGTACCGTTATCCGCAGGATGTTCCATAATCGGCTCATCAATCATGAAACT
>DATCKB010000320.1:0-5202 GCA_036562505.1 Parasegetibacter sp.
GTTCGGGATAAAGAGTGGCGATCATTTGAATGGCCGTCCTATGGGTCAGAACGAAAACGAGCCAGGTGCAAATGGAAATCATCTGCATGGTGGTCCGGGTGGACTCAGCTCCCGCGTATGGGATGCCGAGCTGCAGCAAAATGCGTCGGGCGAACCCTGCTTATTTCTAAGATATATCTCCCCGATGCTGGAGGAGGGGTATCCCGGCAATCTGGCTGTCGAACTTCTTTATACCCTTCGGGATGATAACTCTGTGGTGCTGGATTACCGCGCCATCACCGACCAGGCCTCCGTGGTGAATCTGACCAACCATGCCTATTTCAACCTGAGTGGAAATCCGCTTGCCAACATATTGGATCATCAGTTGGAGATTGCCGCCGATTACAGCGTGGAATCTACGGAACGCCTCATTCCCACCGGGAATCTTATCCCGCTGGGCGGCACTCCTCTTGATTTTTCTCAACCTCAGTTTATCGGGGCGCGTTTAGATCAATCGTTCCCCGGACAATTATTCCCCCGCCGTGGCTATGCGCTGACCTATGTGCTGCGTGACCCGAATCGGGGGCTGCGTTATGCTGCGCGAGTGAAGCATCCATCATCCGGTCGGGTGCTGGAAGTTTTCACCGATCAGCCCTGCCTTCAGTTTTACAATGCCTGGCTCTTCGATGGCAGCGATATCGGCAAAGGCGGCAGGCCCTATAAAAGCAGTTGCGGTTTCGCCCTCGAAGCCCAGGCCTATCCCGATGCTCCCAATCAGCCTGCTTTCCCCTCCATCCTCCTGCGTCCCGGCGAGGTTTACACCCAGCGCACGGAGTATCGCTTTCTGGTAATGGAGTAATAGTTGAATTTCGGTTACGGTTTTCCGTATAATAAATTTTGTTCGGTGCCCTAACTTGAACTATATGACAGGTTAGCGTATGAGAGAGTTGGATGAAATAGAAAAAATTATTATATTGGTAAAAGCAAATCACAATAAGGATCATTCCGTAATGATTTCTACGCGCCTCGACGTTTTCGGGGCATTTTTTATTAACCCCTGAACTGCTTATGAAAAAGGTATTAGGACTTGATATCGGTACCAACTCTATCGGTTGGGCGTTTATTGAAACAAATGCGTACGATAATCCTGAGGTTCTTGACGGGAGAATAATTCAATTAGGAAGTCGGATCATACCGATGGATGGGGAGGCATTATCCAAGTTTGAATCAGGAACACCCATCTCCCGGGCTGCGGGAAGGAGGATGGCAAGGTCCGCAAGAAGATTAAATCATCGGTATAAACTAAGAAGAACACGTCTGATCAAAGCCTTACAGATTTTAGGGTGGCTCCCGCACGATTTTCCAACCGAGTTCAAAAAACTCACACACCATAGTATTAATCAATACCTGCCGTATTCGGAAGAGTTACGCAGAGAGGCTGCTGAATATTTTGGTATTGCCGGTAAAAAGACCGCAAAAGGATCAGATGCTGAACTGCCGGAAGACTGGTTAATCTATTTTCTTAAAGTTAAGGCCCTTCATCATAAAGTAACGCTACCGGAACTAGCTCGAATTTTATATCATTTTAACCAGCGCAGGGGCTTCAAGAGTAGTCGTAAAGACAATAAAATGGATGACCAGGATACGGAGAAGAAGTATCCTCTGACCGAAAAATGGGTTGAGATTGTAAAAGTAACGGCTATTGAAGCGACCGGGACTGAAAAAGATGATACATTTTATGAACTGACTTGTAAAACACCTGGCCTTGAATTCAAGGCAGTAAAAAAAAGAAAAACTCCGCCGGACTGGTTGAATAAAGACATAGAAGTGGAGATCACCCGGAAAACCCTAAAGGATGGTTCTGTAAGTTATAATATCGCAGAAGTTGATCCAAATGCCTGGGAAAGCCGTAAACTGGCACTTGAAAAGGATATTGAAAAGGAAAACCTATACCTGTCTGAATATTATCTCAAAAACATTAAGGCAAACCGTGACTATCCTATAAAGCAGCGTATTGTCGATCGATCCTTTTACCAAAAGGAATTCAGCAAGATTTGGGAAACGCAGTCAAAGTACTATAAAGATGAGTTTAGTGACAAGAGAAAACTAGAACTTATTGCGGATACATTTTATGTCCATAATCGTGAAAAGAATAGGGAGCTGAAATCCCGTGACCTGTATCATTTATTCTTCAATGATATTATTTATTATCAAAGAGGCCTCAAGTCGCAAAAAGCTTTCCTGGCAAATTGCCAGTTTGAAACAAAGCAATATAAAACAAAAGAGGGTGAAATAAAAGAAGCCGGCGTGAAGGTGGTGTCAAAAAGCGCCCCCTGTTTTCAGGAGTTCAGGATCTGGCAAACGATTCACAATCTTAAATTATTCAGGAAGGAAGAAATTGTTGACGGACGACTCAGAATAAATGTGGATGTGACCAGTCAGTATCTTACTGAGGAAAATAAAGAGAAATTATTTGAACTGTTTGATAATTCTGCGGAGGTGAGTCACGACAGCATGCTACGCCTGTTAGGATTTACCAAGGATTTTATTGAGCAGGGCGAAAAAACTTTTGCATACCGGTTTAACTATCCGGATGACCGAAATTTCCCGGGGAATGAAACTAAGGCGCTGTTCAGACGTGTATTCAGGAAACATAAATTCGATGAGGGGGAAAGGTATCTGGCAGACCGGAACCTGTTCGAAAGATTGTGGCATATAATCTATTCTCTACCCGAGGAAAAGGATATCGCAAGCGCTTTAAGTAATCCGAAACACTTTTCGTTTCCTGATAGTGTCATAAAGCATCTTTCCAAACTTCCTGAATTCAAAAGTCAGTATGCCTCTATTTCTTCCAGAGCGATTAACAAAATGCTTCCATTAATGAGGCTGGGCAAGTACTGGACTGGTGATTTTGATCCGAAAATAAAAACCAGGCTGGAGAAGCTGATAAATGGCGAGTACGATGAGACTATTTCGGATAAAGCAAGGGAAGAAATTTCGAAATTAAATTTGCAGTCCCTGGAAGACTTTAAGGGTCTGCCCTCATATATAGCAGCCTATATAATTTATGGCCGACACAGCGAGCGATCCAATTCGGAAAAATATGATACCTGGGAGGATATCAAGGTAAACGAACTGATTCCAAACAATTCGTTACGTAATCCGGTAGTTGAGAAAACCATACGCGAAGCACTTTTTTTGGTTAAAGAAATATGGAAAAATGAGAATCTGGGAAGACCGGATTATATCCATGTAGAATTGGGGAGAGAGCTAAAGAATAATAATGAGGACAGAAAAAAAATTGCGGAGCAGAATTATAAGAATAAAGTTGAAAGGGATAGGGTTATTGCTTTGTTAAGGGAGCTTAAATATCCCCGATTCAACGAAAACTCACTTGCCGATCTGGATAAGTTCAGAATTTGGAAAGAAGCCGGTGGTAAGGAAGGAGATGAAAAATTCGATCAGCTATTTAAGGCAAATAAAGCTGAATTTGTAAAGGATGCAGAAATTGAAAAATATAAATACTGGGCAGAGCAAAATTACAGGTCGCCCTATTCTGGTAAACCTATTCCGCTTAGTGAGTTATTCACCGAAAAATATCAGGTGGATCATATTATTCCCCGTTCACGCTTCTACGATGACTCTACAGGAAATAAAGTAGTTGTTGAATCTGAATTTAACGACAGGAAAGGCAACCGCCTGGCTATGCAATTTATTGAGGAGTTCCAGGGGAAAGATATTGAAATGAGTGGCAATGAGAAACGAAGAGTACTTACTGTAGAAGAGTATAAACAATTTGTGGATAATACCTTTAAGAATGCGAAGAAAAGAAGGTATTTGAAGATGTATGAGGTTCCGGAGGATTTTATTGAACGGCAATTGAACGATACGAAATATATATCAAGAACCGTAGCTCAATTCTTACGGCCAATTGCCAAAGGTACTAATACTGATGAAGGGGTTGTGTACACCAATGGAGCTATCACTTCTGATTTGAAAGCCAAATGGGGATTGAATAAACTGTGGAAGGAAATTCTGCGCCCAAGGTTTGAGCGATTGGAGGGAATTCTGGGTGAAAAGTTGATATTTGAAAATGACAATAATAACGGCGATTATCGTTTTGCAAAAGACTACAAGAGAATAGATCATCGTCATCACGCTCTGGATGCGCTGGTAATTGCCTGTACTAGCAGAGGCCATATCAAATACCTGAATAGCCTCAATTCACTGAGCAATAATAAGTCGGATATCAAACGGTATGGAGAGTGGAGCAAATGGAGATACCTGTTGAAGAAGAAAAAGTCGCTACAGGGTGAGGAATCTGGTATGACTGAATTTTCCCTGCCCTGGGAAGGTTTTTACGCACAAGCAAAAGAGGCGATAGAGTCGGTTATAGTTTCTCATAAACCCACTGCGAAATTAATTTCCAAAGCGGTTAACAAATATTATAAGTGGCAGGAAGTGGAACCAGGAAAATGGGAGAAGAAAGTTCATTTTCAGTCGGCTCCGGATGACGACGACAAATATTGGGTGGCGGTAAGGCAGTCGCTTTTTGGACAGCCTTACGGTAAGATTCATATTGCAGAGTATAAGAAGAATGTTAATCTGAAAGCCGCTATTAAAGCGCAGATTCAATTCTTGAATCGACCCGAATATATTTGGAATTCGGAGGATTGGCGAATTGCAAAATCGGACATAAGAAAAAAGATCGATGGCCTGATACGGCAGTATAGCGGCGACGAAAAGAGAATTTTGAAACATCTTGAATCTGAACCCCTGAAAGACAATGATGGTGTGATACTCCAAAGCCTGGACTTGCTACAATTTAAAAAGTACGCATCTAAACGTGTGCCGATTGATGAAAGTTTTACCCTGGATAAGATTAACAGTCTTCCATATTCCCGCCATGAAAAAAATCAACTTGTTAATTTGTTAAGATCCCATTTGGAGGAATTTGGTAATCCAAGAGAGGCTTTCAAGGGAGAGGCAATGGAGTTGTTATATAGAAAATTGCCATTCAAGGTAAATAAGGTTACCAGAATGGAAAGCGGTTCCAAAATCGAGATAAACAATAAACTGCTGGATGGAGACAAAGGTGTGAATCAGTTTTTTGTAGTTGAGATAAGAAAAGAGGTTGATAAGAAGACGGGAGAAGAAAAAATAGTTCGTAAATACTATACGCCGAATTTTCTGGACTGCATCGAACGACTGGCGAAGGGGTTG
>DATCKB010000342.1:0-9082 GCA_036562505.1 Parasegetibacter sp.
GAGCTTGGATTATTCAAAGATGGAAGAACAAAAGGGGGACGAGGAAATCACCGGCTTTTCTTTTCTGGATATCCCCAGAATAAAAGCAAGTGAACAACGTTCCTGTTGGATTACCTACACTAATCAGACAGTACACGATATCCTGAAAACGGGTTTCGACAGAAGCCCTATGTTTACCGGACGAATAGACGGGGTTGGTCCGAGGTACTGCCCCAGCATTGAAGATAAAATCAATCGGTTTGCTGAGCGGGAACGTCATCAGTTGTTTGTGGAACCGGAAGGATTCAACACAGTCGAGATTTATGTAAACGGATTTTCAACCTCGCTTCCGGAAGAGGTGCAGATTCAGGCCCTGAAAATGGTACCAGGTTTTGAAAATGTAAGAATATTCAGGCCCGGATATGCTATAGAATACGATTTCTTCCCTCCTACTCAGCTGAAGTATAACCTGGAAACTAAACTAATTGAAAATCTGTTTTTCGCAGGCCAAATAAACGGCACAACAGGATATGAAGAAGCTGCCTGTCAGGGGCTTATGGCGGGAATCAACGCACATCGAAAAATTAAAGGCGAAGAGCCGTTTGTTTTGAAGAGAAGTGATGCCTATATTGGAGTATTGATAGATGATCTTATTTCGAAAGGCACGGATGAACCTTACCGGATGTTTACTTCGAGAGCTGAATTCAGGACTCTGCTGCGGCAGGATAATGCTGATCTGCGTCTAACTGAATTAAGTCATAAAATCGGACTGGCCTCCGACGAACGAATGAAGAAAATGCTTGATAAAAGATCGGCAGTTAGCACTGTCTGTGGGTTGCTCAGAGAAATATCCGTAGAGCCGGAAGATGTAAATGTATACCTGGCAATACTCGGATCTTCACCGTTGTTGCAGAAACAAAAAGCGGGTCAGTTACTTCTCAGGCCAACCGTTGAGTTGAAAAAGATGGTAAATTATGTGCCGGCTCTTTCGGCCACCTTGAACCAATATGGGGATGAAGTGCTCGAACAGGCTGAAATTCAGGCGAAGTATCAGGTGTATATAGAGAAAGAACGAGAGCTCGTGCAAAGGATGAGCGAATTGGAAAATCTGGTAATCCCTGAGTCGTTCGACTACGATAAAATAAGTTCCTTGTCTACCGAAGCTTTGCAAAAACTCAAAAAAATCCGCCCGCATACGCTCGGTCAGGCTAGTCGGATCAGTGGTGTAAATCCCAGCGACATACAGATACTGATGGTTTATATGGGACGATAATTATTAGCTTAGATAAAAATGTAGGATGGCTGGAAAATATCTGCAATACTGCCTATTGATCGTCTTTCTGTACGCAGGTGGCCTTTCTGCACAGGTAACCGTGAAAGGACGGGTGTATGATATTACAAAGAATAATCCTCTTGAAGGCGTAACAGTGAACACCAGCTCCGGAAAAATCACTCAGACAGATTCTACGGGTTATTATATCTTAAATCTACAGGAATCTGACACACTTTGGTTTTCCTATCTGGGTAAATCAACCCCCAAATATGCAGTATCGGCCATTAATTATAAAATGGGCTTCGACATATCATTACAAATCGAATCTCAGAAATTGCCACATGTAACTATATGGAAACCAAGCTTTAAAATGGATTCATTAGCTAACCGGCAGGAATATGCGAAGATATTTGGATACGAAAAGCCAGGTATAAGTACCGTTGGCACTGGCCTTGATATGGAAGATTTGATTAATGTGTTTCGCTTCAGAAGAAACAAGCGATTATTATCCCTTCAAAATCGACTGATTATGGAAGAGCAGGATAAGTATGTGGACTTCCGGTTCAACAGAGGGTTTGTTATGGATTTAACCGGACTTAAAGGAGATTCTCTCACAGCATTTATGACTAAATACCGACCAGACTACGAATTTGTCACGAAAGTCTCTATGGCTGAACTGGGTATCTATATTATTGAATGTTTTAAAGCTCAGACCGAATCTCCGGATATGACACCGGCTATGATTCAACATAAAATCCGGATCTATGATTACTGATCTGAATGGGTTCAGTCAGTTATACAAAGGCAGCAGAGATCCGGGAAGGGGGTTTATAATTTCCTTTTTCCTTAATCCTTTTTTTACAGTGCATAAATTCCATTCTTAATAGCGAATAACACTAGTCCAACGCGGGTATTTACACCCAGCTTTTCAAAAAGAGAATCCCGGTAACTGTCAACTGTACGCGGACTAACACACATTTCCAGAGCGATTTCTTTGAAAGTCTTTTCAGAACATGCAAGCTTTATAAAAGCAAGTTCTCTATCAGTAATATTGAAGTCTGGATGCTCGATCTTCCCTTCATCCGTACCTTCTCCTTTCACATAACTAAGCATTTTGTTGCTAACCAGATCATTGATAAAGTACTCACCATTCCGTAAGCAATCTAAAGCTCTTCTGAAAACATCCGGTTTACTGTCTTTGAGTAAGTAACCTTTTGCACCAAGCTTCAGCATCTTGATAATTGCCAGGTCACTGTCCATCATACTCAATACCAGCACACAGGTTTTAGGAAGGTTGGTTTTAATCCAGGACGCAGTATCGTACCCGTTCATAACGGGCATGGTTATATCTAATAGAACTATATCGGGGGCAGCACGGTCAGAAACTTGTTCAATAAAGTCAGCCCCGTTATCTGACTCTGCTATAACTCTGTAACCATCGAAACCATTTATAATATTGGCCAAACCGTTTCTGAGTAAAGCATGATCATCAATAAGCCAAACTGAAGTGTGCATCCCTTTTGTTTATTTAAACAAATGTAAGGATGAAATTTAAATAGTTTCCGGAAGATAAATAGTAATGAAACTACCCTGATTTTCCCGGCTTTCGATCAGAATTTGTGCATGAATCAGCTCTGCGCGTTTTTTCATGTTAGATAATCCCAGGCCGCTTCCTGAGGAAATATTTTCAACATCAAACCCTTTTCCATTGTCAGCAATTCGAACGAAATAACGTTGATCTGTTTTGGAGATAAGAACATCGATCTCAGTAGCCCCGGCGTGTTTGATAATGTTATTCACAACTTCCTGCACCATTCTGAAAAGAATGATAGAAGTTTCCCGGGACAAATCAGGCAGAAACTCATCTTCGGAAATCCTGACCCTGTATCTGCCTGTTTTTTCCAGTTGCTCAAGTAAATTCCTAATTGCCTCTGACAGGCCGTTCGACAAAACATGATCTGCATTGAGGATATGACTGAAATTTCGAAGTTCGGTTATTACATTCCCCAGCAATTCATCGGTATAACTGAGTTTTTCCTGATTATCAACCGAATTTAATGTGTTCAGATTTAGTCTGGCTAAACTGAGCGACTGTCCAATATTATCGTGAATTTCTCTGCTAAGATGAGTGAAAATCTGCTCCTGAATTTCAAGCTGAGACTGAAACAGCGCTTGTTCAAAGTTTCTCGACAGAAGATTCTTTTCGTTGATATGCTCAATTTTCTTTCTTGAATATTGCACAAACAGAAGAAAGAAAAAAATGAGAATTAATAACAAAGAAGCTGAGCCTATAAAGATAAACCATCCCGATATGTTTGTCGCCGTGAGCATAAGATGCCAATTGATATTAATACAAATCTAATGATGTTGGCTACTTGCTGAATTTTCCACGTGATATTCTGCGAAGAAAACCAGTCTGAGTATTTATAACTGGCTGTAACCAATACAGTTACCACGCAGTAAAACAGGAAGCCACTTACGATCCAGAATGAAGGTAAGGTTTGGAACCGGAGTATTGCGTCTGTATTTGCGAGGTGAAGAAAATAACCAAATGAATAAACTATTATAATCAATGCGGCGATAGAGGAAGAATTGCTGTTGAACTCCATTAACGATTCCCATAAAAAAATATTGACTATGCTATAAATCACAAACAGGCTGATAACAGCATAATCTTTTACCTTGACCCTGTTCATAAAAAGGGCAAGCAAAGGAATAACTGTAGCAATTTCGACTATACTGTAACTATGGTAGAGAAAGCTGTTATTTATAACACGATCAGCCAGAATATTAGAATAGCCTAAAATTACTACAGTTAAGACCAGGTAGATCGTTAGCCATATACCGGCTCTTCCGAGTTTTTTAATATTCGGAATCAAAATCAGAAGAACCAGAAGAGGAAACAGGGTATCAGAATAGTTGAAAAAAATCTTCCACATACCTACGGAAAGTTTAGTATATCATCGTCTCCGCATTCATACGGGCAAGGACGTGGACGTCCGATAATTGGAATAGGACCATCGTCGTCACCATCTTTTCCTTCATTCTTCCCCCGTTTTGGAATTTCTGATTTGGGTACTCTCCAATCATTGTATTTTGATTTTCCATCCACCTCTACCTTTTCCACTGCAACAGGAATCAATCTGATAATCGCTTCTCCATCAATTAACTCTCTTCCTATGTAAAAACGAATACCATCCAGAGGCTTACCATCTTTTCGCTGATTCAGCAGTTCCTCTATGTCCTTGTTGGTCATAAGGAATGCTTTGTACTTCTTTTCCGGCGCAATTTTTAAAGTAGAGAGATACTCGCGATACTGCTTGCAAAGCTGAACCGCTTCGGGCCAGGTAATTGTTAGTGGCATAGTAAATGAATTTTAAAATGGTGAACTAATTGATTGCAAGAAAAGAAAGAAAAACCTGAAAAAGAATGGATAAGTAATAATAGTTCAAAAAATGGGTGTTTTCACGGTATGCGATATCCGTGAAAAAACGGATAAGAATTTCCGTGAAAACACTGGGTGAAAACACCTTTAACTCCTGCAACTTTGTGGTTGTGAGGCAATGAACAAGTTTTGGTTAGAGAAAAAGGGATGTATACACCTGCAACGATAATCACCATTAGACCTGAATTCAAACGTTACCTGTAGCTCGCAATCATTATCGGAATTGGTAATCGATAACCGTCGCGGGTAGCGTCTCAAACAATCACTAGTTTCCAGACGCAAAAAGACCCTCCAATCCTGGCAGGGTCTTTTTCATGGAACAATATTCTGAAAGGTCAACGAGGTGTTTCTTCCGATCCTTGTTCGCCATCGCGTTTTTCGTCTGTTTTCATGGCAGCAGCCCCGGTTTGTTCATGTTCCCTCTCAATGTTACCTCTTTCATGATCACCAGGTACATGATCATCAATGAATTCGGGCTGTTCAACCGGAGGTCTGAGGTCCTTAGGAAGATCTTTTGGGTCTATGGCGTTGGGAAGGTGTTCCTGTATTTTTTTCTGATTCATGACGAAGTTTTATTCCTACGTTCAAAAAAACATGCCATTCAGGCTACCTGAAATCCACCAGCTTTGCGTATTTTATCAAAATCCTTCGATTTGATTTCTTTACTAACCTCGTCCCTTATACTTTTTCGAGTACATGTTTTTTGAGCGAACCGGGGCTGTTCCTGAGTTGCTGAACTACTTCCTTATATTTTGCGACATCTATGGGATCCCCAAACATAAAAAACAATTTAAGCTTCAACCCCTTTGCTTTCCGTACGTCATTCCACATATCTATGAGTTCGTGGAAATTAATATGAATGGGGTCGGCCTTGTTTTCAATATTGTGTGTAACCCCATATTGCACCTCTTCTTCTTCTTTTTGAAAGGTGCCGAATAATCTATCCCAGATTATAAAAGTGGCCCCGTAGTTCTTGTTGATATATTTTTCCTGGGAACCATGATGCACCCGGTGATTCGAGGGCGTAGCAAAAATAAATTCAATAGCAGGATGCAGGCGCCTGATATATTCGGTATGCACCCAGAACTGAAACAGGACCGCTATCTGATTTACCACAAAAAATATGATCGGATGAAAACCAAACAAAGCAGCGGGAACGAAAAAGATAATCTTGAGGTGTTGAATCCAGCTCAACCGGAATGACACTGTCAGGTTATAGTGTTCACTGCTGTGGTGAACTACATGGGTTGCCCACCAGAATCGTTGCTGGTGTGAAATTCTATGTGCCCAGTAGCTGCAAAAATCAAAAATGATATAACATGGAATGAAGGTCCACCAATTAAAGGCCATCCGCCAGGGCACCAGATTGTAAATCCAGATGATCACATATAGCAAGACGAACTTCAGTAAGAAAGAAATAATAACATTTCCAACTCCGACAAGAATAGAACCGACTGTTTCAGATTTCTGATAAAGTTGTTTGTTTTGTTTGTAAGAAATATACCATTCCAGTAAAACAAAGAAGAACATTACAGGTGCAGCCCAAACAATAATATCCGGAGCATTTTTCGCTAAGTCTTCAATTTTTGACAGGGGAATTTCAGGGGCCCCGAATAAAGATGATGCGCTGTTCACTTCCATTAATCAATAAAATTTTGACCACAACTGACCCAGTTGCAGTATAATTATAACTGGCTTGCCATCAGAACTTACGGCAGGCCATAAAAGCAAATTGAGTGTGACTTGATAATTCTCCTGAGCGTTTTCCGAAAAATGGATAATGAACCTTGTTCTTCGTTTCAACCCCTTACCCTATTTAAAGATACGGTAAGCAAAAGTTATTCCAGCAGAACGACAGCTAATTCTGGTTAAAGTACCAGTTATTTAACATTTGGTCGCAAAAACCCTTCAAAATGACGCGTTCTGCCATACCTGAAATAAATCCAGCTTTATATGTTTGCAGAATATCAACATCAAATACTTATTTATGCAGACTTCAAACAAAATTAAAATCACAATCGAAGCCACCGTGGAAGCGCCCGTTTCCAGAGTATGGGAATGCTGGAATGAGCCAGAGCACATCACTCAATGGGCTTTCGCTTCAAATGACTGGCATGCACCTAAAGCGGAGAATGATTTACGTGTAGGAGGTGCGTTTAGTACAACTATGGCAGCAAAAGACGGTAGTTTCAGCTTCGACTTTGCAGGAGTATATGATGCGGTCGAAGAAAATAAGCTGATCGAATTCACTCTTGGTGATGGAAGAAAAGTCAGCGTTAGTTTTACAGACAACGGTGAGTCAACTTATATTGTAGAAACTTTTGAGGCAGAGGAAATGAATAGTCCTGAAATGCAACAGGCTGGCTGGCAGGCAATTCTGAACAATTTTAAGAAATATGTGGAACGTTCATGAATTTCATGAACTTTGATTTATGCAGAAAGAACAGCTTTATGCTTTACTAATTGGTGGAGATCTCCGATCTATCGGCAGCAGCAATTATATTGTTTCCATTATAAAGAGCCAGGATGATTTTGATGTGCTGTTCAGCTTTCTGTTCTGTAGCGAGCGACTTGCTGTGATGCGGGCGGCCGACAGTGTAGAGAAAATCACCGCAATCCACCCGGAGTTCTTAAAGAAGTATAAAAAGAAAATTTTGAATTTGCTTGAAATCGCCGAAAACAAAGAGCTCAAGTGGCATATTCCTGAACTTATTCCGCGCGTAAAGTGGAATAAAGCAGAATTAGAAAAGATCCGGATGGTGTTGACCGCGTGGGTTTTGAATAAAAACGAGTCGCGAATTGTGCGGGTGAATGCTTTACAGAGCCTTTTTGATATAATGCAGCAAATTCAGGTAGTTTCCTCGGCCGAAATATCCGGATACAGAAAAACGCTTCAAAATCTCATGACGCAAGTGGAAAAGGAAGGTATACCTTCCCTTAATTCGCGTATAAGAAAGTTGAGGAAAGGGTTTACCGCACTATTCTTCGTTTTTTGGTTGCAAACTCTTTAATCATCCTACAATGGCGAGTGCCGTGATTTTTATCGCAATGCCTTTAATCTTAATTTCTTCCGATAGCTGACACCTGATTTATGTGAATATACCCAGCGTCAAAAAAATGGTTTCGAAACGTTTGTTATATCATTATATTTCCGTTTTGTGACGAAAATAGGACGAAATGGAAATTAAATGCGACCAAAGAACATGAAACGCTATTCCTGTTTCAAAAATTCTCGTATGTGCATGTGTTGCACCCCCTCGTAGGTGTTGCCGGTAAACTGATCGCCCGAGACTACAATTTTGGGATAATTGTCGGGAATAGCTAATAGGTTGCCAAATTCCCGATCAATTGTCTCCTGTTTTGTGAGTTCGGCTGCTACCTGCACATATAATCGTTCGCCCCTGCGGTCGGCAACGAAGTCGATCTCACGGCCGTCCATGGTACCGGTTTTGACCTCATATCCCATATACAACAGTTGGTTGAAGACAATATTCTCCATTAGTTTGCCTCTGTCTTTGATAGCATATCCGGTGATCGAATTACGAATTCCGGTGTTTTCGAAATAAAACTTACTTCCTATCTCAAAGATTCGTTTTCCGATCAGATCGAACCGGCCAACCTCATGAACGATATATGCACTGGCGAGGTAGGAAGAAAATTGCATCACCTGGTTGGGGGCAATATTTACCCGTTGTGATTTCAGGAAATCACTTATTTTCTTTGCGGAAAATTGGCTCCCGATGTTATCTGCCAGGAACAACAAAAGCCTTTCGAGAAAGTCGGTGCTTCTTACATTATACCTGGAAACAACATCGCGATAAACTATTGTTGAGTACAGGGCATTGATGTACTCGAATGCTTCGTTGCCTAAGGGTAAGTTGATGAGATAGGGCAGTCCTCCGAACCGGGTGTACAAATCAAGACTGTGGTCATCATCCACCAATTTATGAAACACCAGAAACTCGGAATACGAGAGGCTATAAACGCTACACTCAAAGTACCGGCCACTTAAATAAGTGGCCAGTTCACCTGAGAGCATTTTTGCGTTGCTACCCGTAATGTAAAGGTCATTTAGCTCGTCAAGGAGAAGAGATCGCAGAGCTTTTTCGAATTCAACGATTTCCTGAATCTCGTCGATAAAAATATAGTTTCGTGTGCCAGGTTTGCGTTTTTGCTGGACGTACTCGTTGAGGTCAACAGCTGTCCGGATAAAATCGAATGCGAGGTCTTCTTTATTAATGTAAATAATGTGTGCCGTGGGATTCTCCATAAGAATGGTTTCCATGAATTGATACAGAAGATAACTTTTTCCCACTCGCCTTTGACCTGTCAGCACTTTTATCAGGTTTTTATCCATAAATGGCCGTAACTTTTCGACGTAAACG
>DATCKB010000346.1:0-4245 GCA_036562505.1 Parasegetibacter sp.
GGTTTAATCGGCGCTTAATAATTCATTCAATTGATGACTGGCAAAATCCACCAGATCCGGAAAAAACCGGTTGTAACAAAGTTGCAGCGATTCATAATTTTCGACCAGAATATGTTCTGCGGGAGCCGAATCTGACAAATATGCTGCTCTTCGCACCAAACCACCGAAACTGCGGAATATCCCGTCCTGACTATGATAATTATAAAGCCAGTTTTCTGATTTCATATAAGGGAACATTAGTCCGAAATGCCCCGGAAAATGTTGAGTGAAATTATCCAGAATCTGTAAAGTTTCCATTGAAAAATCGGCGAGATTTTTCTTTGAACGGAAGATATTCAGATCGTTGGCCAGAAAATGATCATATGTGATGTCAATAAAAGCGGATGCGTATAAACCATATGCTGGCCTGAAAAACTGTTTGGCTTCTATGGTAGCTTCGTGCTTATCAGTAAATTCATCTATAGCCCGATGAAGACTAATCCCTTTCTGAATTCCGGGTGGGTAGCTGAATTTGGTTTTTCCTTTCACAAAATCGCTTATGATATTCCCTACCAGAATTTCCGGTTCATTAAAAGAAAGATAAGCGTGTGCAAGGAAGTTCATGATAACTAAAGCTTTGCCAACACGGTAACTCCACCCTTCACAGTCTGGTTGAGTGATACATTTACTTCAGTCCCCAAAGGTAGTAACACGTCAACACGGCTTCCGAATTTGATAAATCCCATTTCAGCGCATTGCTCTACTTTTTGACCTACGTTCAGGTAATTGACAATTCTTTTTGCCAGAGCACCGGCGATTTGTTTTACCAGTATTTCTTTCTCACCGTTAGATATAACTGTAGAATGGCGTTCGTTTTCTGTGGAAGATTTTGGGTGCCAGGCCACAAGGTATTTTCCTTTATGATACTTGCTGTACTTCACTTCCCCGCTGATAGGATTTCGGTTAACGTGTACGTTAGCGGGGCTCATAAATATGGAAATCTGCAGGCGTTTATCGTTGAAATATTCTGTATCGGTCACTTCCTCAATCACCACCACCTTGCCATCTGCAGGTGCTACCACCAATTTTTCATCCAGTGTAAGCGTACGGTTGGGTACACGGAAGAAGGAAATGATGAACAGCCATAATCCCACTGAAACAGCAATGATAATCCATGTCAGCCATGGAAAGCTGGCTTCAAAGAAATACCGGCAAATAATATTTATGATAATTAAAACCAGAGCAGTAATAGCAATAGTGGGATATCCTTCCTTGTGAATGGTCATGAGATAGTTTTAAAACAGTAAAGTTAGTTGAAATAATATACAAACACCCAAACTGTCGGCGTTGCCAGCAGTAAGGAATCGAAGCGGTCAAGAAATCCGCCATGTCCGGGCATAATATTACCACTGTCTTTAATGCCGGCCATACGCTTTAGCTTACTTTCCAGCAGATCACCCAGTGTTCCGAAGATTACCGCCAGGGAAGCAATCGTGATACAGGGTATGATATCTAGTTCTAACCACTCAGCAATCAACGCAATTGCGCCGACAGCAAGTAGGCCACCGCCTGTTGTACCTTCCCAGGTTTTCTTCGGAGATATTTTCGTAAAAGGAGTTCTGCCTATCAGCGATCCAACGATATAAGCCATGGTGTCATTAATCCAGATAGAAAAGATTAACAGTGCAGGTATAACCCATCCGAAGTCGATGATGCCCGGATCTTTGAAAATCATTCCTGAATTCCGCAAGCTGATCATCATCCCCCAGCTCAGGGAAATATATATCACACCAAGCAGTGAATAGCCAATGTTTTTAATGCTGAATTGTCTGGAGAACAATACTTCACCAACCGGTAAAATCATTATCATAACCAAACCCATCCACCAGCCAAGAGAACTGAGTGTGAAACCTCCGATACTGTAAGCCTCGTTAGTAGCATAAAGCATGAGGCACCAGCCCGCAATCATTACACCGTAGCGGTGGAAACTGCTGGTTTGACTGTATTCCGGGTCAATTCTTGAAATGATTTTAACGTATTCGCTCCAACAGCCGAAATGAATAATGCTGAAAAGCAGGAAGAAAGTCCAGTGACTGACAAACAAGCCAGTAAGCATCACCAACACAAATACGATTGCGGTAAGGCTTCTTGTTTTAAAAGTTTTAATATTCAGGGCCATATTCTTGAATTAGGTGTCCCTTTTCATCCATCCCTTTTGCCTCTCCATATAAAACAAACACAAGATAATAATGAGAAGTCCTACTGCCGCCATCCACACTGGAAAAGACATTTCCTCAGTAATCGGGTCAAAGTTCCGTATCACTTGTTTTTTTGAAAGGTAAAGAATAACAATCTGAATTCCGTTGAACAAGGAATGAAATAGGATATTGTACCAGAGGTTTTTTGTAACATGAAAGAGAATGCCGAGCAAAATTCCCATTGAAAAAATGGGAAGAACTTTGAACACGGTGCCATGAAGCAGGGCAAACAGAAGCGAGGTGACCAAAATTGCGATCGCAGGTTTTTTCCACCATCTCATCAGCACCTGTTGCAGTGTGCCACGGAAAAAGTATTCTTCTGCAAATCCGGGTAATACTGCAAGTAACAGGAAATTAACGATTAGCTCCCCGGTGGAGTTCATTTGCAACATCATCTCCATAGCTTTCTCGTAAGTTGCCTCCATTCTTTTCAGGCTCTCCTGAAATGATCCAAAATGAATCTGTTCATTCCAGTTGCCCAGTGTACCTACCAGAGGCAGGGATGCCAAAAGTATAACCAGGGTTAATCCGATAAAAACTAAATTGGTATTTCTTCTGAACCCTGCGTATTGAAAGGGTGCTTCATCTGATAAATAATTAAATATAAAGGCAGGAAGGATGAATGCGATAAATGTGTTCAGCAACTGCATCAGCTTGAACTGCGTTAGTTGATTCCCTGTTATTTCTGTCGCGTCATCGCTCAGCAAACCCGGTAAATCATTAAAGATCACCGCGATAGTCAGACTGCCCACGAGGAGTAATCCGCAAAAAATTCCCATCAGGGCAAAAAACTGAGAAGCAGGTGACTGATATTTCAAATAACGCATACTAATAGCTGATTTAGGCTAAAATATAGTGTGTATCTTTGCAATTCGCTACAATTCGTATCAAATTTATGGTATCTATCGGTTCTATACAATTACCGGATTTTCCTCTACTACTTGCACCTATGGAAGATGTGAGTGATCCGCCTTTCCGGGCGGTGTGCAAAGATAACGGAGCAGACCTCATGTACACCGAATTTATTTCCTCGGAAGGATTAATCCGTGATGCCATAAAAAGCAGAAAGAAACTCGACATATTTGATTACGAACGTCCGATAGGTATTCAGATTTTCGGTGGTGATGAAGAAAGTTTATCACTTGCTGCAAAAATTGTAGAAGTAACCCAGCCTGATTTATTAGATATTAATTTCGGTTGCCCGGTGAAGAAAGTTGCACTGAAAGGAGCCGGTGCCGGGGTGTTGAAAGACATAGACCTGATGGTTCGTTTAACCGATGCCGTGGTGAAGAGCACAAAACTTCCTGTTACAGTAAAAACCCGTTTGGGTTGGGATGATTCCACAAAAAATATTGAAGAAGTAGCTGAACGCTTGCAGGATGTGGGAATTCAGGCACTGGCCATACACGGGCGAACCCGCACACAAATGTATAAGGGAGAGGCAGACTGGACGCTTATAGGAAAAGTGAAGAATAATCCCCGGATTAAAATACCCATCTTCGGAAATGGTGATATCGATTCACCCGAAAAAGCACTGCTTTATCGAAACCGTTACGGAGTTGACGGTATTATGATTGGTCGCGCTGCAATTGGTTATCCATGGATATTTAATGAGATCAAACATTATTTCAAAACCGGAGAGCATCTTCCTCCGCCTTCAATTGAGGAAAGAGTAGAAGTTTGTCGCAAACATTTGCATAAGTCGGTTCAGTGGAAAGGGCCGCTTGTGGGAATTTTTGAAATGCGCAGACATTATGCGAATTATCTGAAGGGTCTGCCTAATATCAAAGAATACCGAAGCAGACTGGTAACCTTGCCCGATACCGATTCTATTGATGAAGTGCTGAATGAAATCAAACGTACCTACACCGGTTTTGAATTTCAGAAAACACCGATAGAGTTGATTAACTATCATGAGAAATGTCCGGTTTAGCTATATTCGAAGAAATAAACCACTGCGATGATTAAAACGATTGGAGTCTGCGGAGCTGGAACTATGGGTCAGGGT
>DATCKB010000355.1:0-4410 GCA_036562505.1 Parasegetibacter sp.
CCCACGTAGTATCCCCAGCTGTCTTCATTCTGGCTGAACTGCACTCCCACATTTACATCCCAGTAGCGTTTTGTTTTCAGGCTTACCGGATCATCGGAAGGAATGGCTCGTTGAAATCCCATACTTCCGAATTGTGATTCAAACCTTGTTTTTCCGTAATCGATCAATCGGTTGGCGTACACACCCTGCAACCCCAGACCAATCATATAGCGACCATCCTGATCAATCGCCATATTATACGCGGCACCAACAGAAAAATAGTTATTCTTCAGTAATCCGTTATTAGAAGCATCGCTCAGTAAATAAGCGCCAACACCCAACTGATTATTGCCGGTTTTACTTCTGAGCCGGCAGACATATTAAATGACCCTACGTCAATTGTGGCCAGTCCCGGATTCCGGTGGATGACTACTTCTGGAAGATTTTTCTTCGCTACGATCAGTTCGGGTCTGAAATCCTGATTGAGATCGGCCAGATGGACCGCCGAAGGTGCTACAGACATTGCAAGATTAACGGCTGAGAAAGACAGCGATCCGGGAATGGAGTGATTGGCAAGAACTACTATACCTGTATTGCCAGAGGAGGTCACTCCTTCAGCAGCCACAATAATTTCCAGCTTTCCATCTCCGTTAATGTCTCCGATCGCCAGATCGTTCATATAGCTGAAACTCAAAAATATCACCGAAAACGGGAGGGAAGTTATGGAACCTGTGTTTTTAAATATTCCCACTTTACCGGAAGAACTGGTGGTTGATGACACGATATCTTCCCTGCCATCATTATCCATGTCGGCTACAATTATGCGGCCTGCTGCGAAGATACCCGGAACCAGATGAATTACGGGATCCCCGAACCGGGCATTTCCCGGTGTACCAATATTAGGATAAATGATGAGTTTACCCAAGGTTCCGCTTGCGGAAATCGCAACCAGGTCAGGCTTCCCGTCATCATTTACATCAACAAAGGCCATTTCATGTTCTCTTGTTTCTGGTTTTGCGATTGACGAAAAAGCTGTTGACGTTAAAAATTCCTGCGGGACTACCTGATTTTTGCCGGGGGAAAACGAGGATCAGAATTGGGTAATGGACTCTCCCATCAGACCGGTGGTCTGATTCAGCACTTTAACCTTCCCGTAGGCAGCAAAATCAGGAACGCGAATGGTGATTGAATTCGCGGCCTGAGAAACGACCTGAGCTGGCAGGGTTCCTATCCAGACGGAGTTTGCTGTTGCACTGAAACCTGAACCGGTAATGGTTACCTGTTCTCCTGCCCTGGCAGTTGCTGGAATAACCGCATTTACTATTGGTTGAGCCGAAAGAATTATCGGCGTAAGGAATAACATCCACACTACCAGTGTGATGATTCTACGTAAGGGTATAGATATGTAATTCATAGCATTGTTCGGATCGGCTTTGGTTGGTGCACTGTTCAAACATATTTTTAAATATGTATTTCAAACAGAACAAGTTCAACCGTTCGCAACAATGCGGAAATTTCCGTTTACGAAATGACAATGTATTTCGAATCGAATACTTACTACGGAGGGATCAGAGCCTTTAAGGCAATATTAACGGAATTTTTCGAAATCTATTGCACACAAAATGAATGCAACGAATTGATTATCAGTATTTTATATATATCTAAAATAAACAGGGACAAACGAACACTAATATTCATTTGTCCCTGTTTGTCGGGGTGGCAGGATTCGAACCTACGACCTCCTGGTCCCAAACCAGGCGCGATACCGGGCTACGCTACACCCCGAACCTGTTGATTATTAATCAGGGCGCGAAGATAATATGTTTAGAACAATTTTTAAAAAAATTTAGAAGATTTTATTGCGCAAAGCTTGCGGATATCTGATTACACTACCTTACAATTATTCGCTGCGTAAGCACACCTTCATTATTAATTGCTCTTACGATATACGATCCTGCCGGAATTTGGGAAACGGGAATATTCGTTCGTCCTCCTGAACCACTTAGCTTAAGGCGAGCCATAACTCTCCCGGTTGCGCTGACCAGTTCCACCGTATGATAGGATGCATCAAGAATCACCTGTAATATTTTCCCTTCAACCACCGACGGTTGTACAAAATTGTTTTGAACCGGTGCATTCAATAGAAGATTTATTATATCTGAATACTCGAAGCTTCCGTCTATATCTACCATCTTCAAACGATAAAATACCCTTCCCGAAACGCTCAATCGGTGGATAAAGCTATAGGTCGCGCCATTAGCAAGATTCTTCGCAGTGACTGACCCGAATTTCGAAAAATTAGTTCCATCTGTACTATATTCCAGATCAAAGCGCAGGGCGTTTCGTTCTGTAGCTGTTTGCCAGCTGAGCTCAATCCCATCGCGAGCAGCCTTAGCTGTGAACCTCACAAGATTTACTGGTACTACGCTGGTGACAGAAACACTGTAAACAGCACCGTTATTTAACGAAACCGCATAAAGTTCACCTTCCTCATCTTCTCCAAAATCGACTATACCTGTTGGTGACAAGGTTTGTGTGTAGGTGAGCCAGTTGTCACCATCCCTGAGAATTTTATAAAAAGTGCCGGAATAAAAATCGGCACCAATATAATAACCCTGCAAACGAGTGTCTGCGCCACGATAAACCGATCCACCGGTAATTGCAGCGGATGGATTCTGCGTAGCATAGGTATAAGCGGGGAAACTATAGTTCGACATCGGACCGCAGCCAGATGTGTTATAACTTGAATTGCCTTCATAACATCTCCACCCATGGTTCACTCCTGGTCCGACAGACGCACTTCTGAAATTAATTTCTTCCCAGGAATCCTGACCTACATCACCGATCCACATATCTCCCGTTTGTCTGTCGAAACTCCACCGGAAAGGATTTCTCAGTCCGAGATCATAAATCTCATTCCCAAACGGATTCCCGGCCGGAACTGAGTAATACGGAGGGGTAGCCGAAGTGTTTACTGTTAGCCGTAACATTTTACCGAGTAACACAGTTGTGTTCTGCGCGTTGTTATTGGGATCTCCTCCTCCGCCCCCATCCCCGGTTGACAAATACAGGTTCCCGTCGCTTCCAAAATGCATTTCGCCGCCATTATGATTCGACTGTCCGGGATGAGGTATGGTCAATAATATCACCCGGGAATCTGCATCGGCCACATTCGGATTATCGCTTACACTATACCGTGCTAATTCCAGACTTCCGACTGCGTTCGTATAATAAACAAAGAAAAAACCATTGTCCGCATAGTCGGGATGAAATACCAGGCTCAATAATCCGCGTTCTCCGTTAGTGGTGATACCGGTAACTGTAAGAAAGGTCCCCAGATCGGCAAAACCCGGGCCCGGTCCGAATACCCGGATAGCACCTCCTTTCTGCGCTACAAAAAGTCGCCCTGTACCATCACCAGCGTTGACTACCTGCATAGGTGATGATAAACCGCTGATAACCTGTGTTAATCCTAATACCGGCTGGGAAATCAACGACGGAGATAGGAGAAAAAAAACCAGACAGCAAAATAAGCTCATCCGGAGATTTAATAAAGTGGAGTATAAATTGCGCATAACAAACCTTTCGGCGAAAAATGCAATTTCCCTGCCACTGGCCGGTATACTGTTTTAATTAAGGGAGAAAAGTATGGTTTTGTTTAAGGTCAGGTCTGCTTCATTTGCCGGGTTCTGAATTATTCTGATTTTTAGCCCGGGGCTCGTTTTGCACACTTTTCCCGGTTTCGTTTTGTGTACTATTCCCCGTTTCATCCTGTTTCAGCGGGACAGTGATTATCACAGCTGTTCCTTTTCCCGGTGAGCTGATTATATCTAACTGGCCGCCTATCATATGTGCTCTTTCGCGCATACCGAGGAGTCCGAGTGTTTTTCGGTTACCTGTACTGTTCATATCGAACCCCTTACCGTCATCCATTATTGACAGGCAAACCTGACCCGGGGCAGACTCCAGAGTTGCCGTAACGTTTTGTGCGCTGGCATGGCGGGCTACGTTGGTGAGTGATTCCTGATATATCCGGAACAATCCGATTCCTACTTCTGAAGGTACCTGCAGATTTTCCTGATCGGCTTTAAAACTAACATTTATATTAAAGCGCTTCTGAAATTCGAGGCTATGCCACTCCAATGCGGCTACCAATCCGAGGTCATCCAGTACACTGGGTCGAAGTTCAGCCGCCAGTCTTCTTACAAAATGCACCGCTTCGTCTACCAGCTTCTTTAGGCTTTCCAGCCTTTCATTTACTCCTTCCTCTGTACTATCGGCTATTCGTCTGTGCAACCAGGATACATCCATTTTGAAACCCGTAAGCATCTGCCCTAATTCATCGTGCATTTCCCGGGCAATGTGAATCCGTTCCTGTTCTCTGATATGCTGGAGGCGGGCAGACAGGCTTCGAAGTTCATCGTTCATTGT
>DATCKB010000364.1:0-2425 GCA_036562505.1 Parasegetibacter sp.
CAATCTGGTGAAAGTAGACAGAGCTACCATGTCGGTTGGACTGGAGGGCAGAGAACCTATGCTTGATCACCGGCTGATTGAATATCTGGCTACTTTGCCATCTAATTTCAAAATTCGTGATGGAGTAAATAAATGGCTGCTTAAACAGGTAGTTCATAAATACCTTCCAAAAGAAATTATGGAAAGGCCTAAGCGTCCTTTTATAGCGCCTTTGATGATCTGGTTCAGAGAGGAATTGCAGGAGCAGCTGAAGTATTATCTGAGCGAAAGATGTCTGCTTGCGAGTGGGGTGTTCGACCCAAAACCCGTAATTCAGATGAGAGATCAATACTTGGCCGGTAAAAAAGTAAATTATCAGAAACTCTGGCAGGTACTGGTATTTCAGCTTTGGTATAACAAATGGATGAGTCCTTTGTAACCCTTTATAATAGTAATAAAAAAAATAGCATAATGAAGACAAACGTACTTGTAACCGGCGGAGCTGGATTTATTGGTTCTCATGTTGCAAGGCACTGCCTTAACATGGGATTTAACGTGATCGTTCTGGATGATCTCAGCGGCGGTTTCGAAGATCACCTTCCCGAAGGTACAACCTTTGTTAAAGGTAGTATTACAGACAATAAACTCATCACTGATTTGTTCGATCAGTACAAGTTCGAATATGTGTACCACCTGGCTGCATATGCCGCAGAAGGTTTATCACATTTTATCAGAAGATATAATTATAACAATAACCTGATAGGTAGTATAAATCTTATCAACGAATCAGTAAAGCATAAAGTAAAATGCTTTGTCTTTACTTCTTCTATTGCAGTTTACGGAAAAGGCCAGCTGCCGATGGTGGAAGAGATGACACCGATACCCGAAGATCCTTACGGAGTTTCAAAATATGCAGTGGAACTCGATCTCCGCGCAGCTCATGAAATGTTCGGACTAAATTATGTAGTCTTCCGTCCTCATAATGTTTACGGTGAAAACCAGAACATTGGTGATAAGTACCGCAACGTGATCGGAATTTTTATGAATCAGATTATGCAGGGTAAGAAACTTACCATCTTTGGTGACGGTACACAAACAAGAGCATTCAGCTATATTGATGATGTGGCAATTCCTATAGCAAAGAGCGTAGTCACACCTTCCGCGTACAACGAGGTGTTTAATATCGGAGCAGATAAGCCTTACACTGTAAATGAGCTGGCTGAAGTAGTTTGTGCCGAATTTGGAGTTACTCCTGATATTAATTACCTCCAGGCAAGAAATGAAGTGTTACATGCTTATTCTGACCATAGCAAGGCACACAGAATTTTCGGTGCACCTACCGGAATTACATTGCAGGAGGGTATTCGCAGAATGGCTGCCTGGGCGAAAACTGTGGGCGCGAGACAAGGACAGGAATTCGATAATATCGAAATTACTGAGAAACTGCCTCAGGGCTGGGAAGTGAAGAAAACAGTTAGTGCATAAACATATCAGTAAGGAAAAGGAAGTTTCTGAGAATGGGAATAAATGGTAAAATCAGAATACTGGAATGCATCAGACAGGGTCAGATTGGTGGTGGTGAATCCCATCTGCTTAGCCTGATGGAGAATCTCGACAGAGAGAGATTTGATCCTGTTGTCCTGTCTTTTACCGATGGCCCGATGGTTACCAGTCTCAGAGATATTGGAATACCCGTACATGTTATTCATACCGAAAAGCCGTTTGATGTGTTTAAATGGGGCCAGGTGAAAAAGCTGATTGAACAGGAGAAGATTGATCTGATTCACGCTCACGGTACCCGTGCCAATTCAAATGTGTTATGGCCTGCGAAACGTCTAAGAATACCCGTGGTGTATACCATTCACGGATGGTCGTTTCATGATGATCAGTCTTTTTTTGTCAGGAATTTACGCATACTCGGAGAAAAATACCTGACCCGTAAGTCAGATGTTAATATTTCTGTTTCAGCATCGAACCGGGATTCCGGAAAAAAGGTAATCAGAAATTTTGATTCGCTTGTGATTAATAACGGAATCGATCTGAATCGTTTTAATCCAGCAAATCAATTTTCCGATGTCAGGAAGGAATTAAATATAGCTCCGGATAAAAAACTGATTTTGTTTATAGCACGGTTTACTTCACATAAACAACCACTAACCCTGATAAAAGCATTCAGCAAAATAGCAGCAGCGAACCCGGATCTCCATTTATTACTCGTTGGTCAGGGTGATCAGGAAGCTGAGGCCAGAGCGATGATTGAACAGTTGGGAATCAGTGATTCTGTGACTATGTCACCTTTCCGGAAAGATGTACCCGATTGCCTGGCTGCAGCCGATGTGTATGTACTACCATCTTTGTGGGAAGGACTGCCGATTGGATTGCTGGAAGCTATGGCAATGGGCAAGGCGGTTATTGCATCTGAGGTTGACGGTACAAAGGAGATTGT
>DATCKB010000384.1:0-6970 GCA_036562505.1 Parasegetibacter sp.
GCGAAACCTACAGATGATACTTCCACCATTGGCATAAGTATATTTAATCAATTTGCGGCAGAAAGTCTGCTGCTGAATGAATTCGGTGAAAAAAGTCGCCCTAAGATTTATCCTGTAGGTAAAATCAGTGCAGCTAAAAAAGATGAAACCTACTTACTGGTAAAAGCAACACATGGGCGAAAATCCGTTTTGTATCTTCTTTGCTATGATCAGCATCTGAACTATTTAACAGGCATGCCTGCCCTGGTGGACGACAGAGATGAACATACCTACCTCCGGCTTACAATCGACAAAAAATATAACATTACCCGGGTAATGGAAAAAAGGGGAGGCGACGGACAGGTGATTTATACCAGGAATGTTTTTATTCTGAACGCCGATGGTGAATTAGTATTGATTCTTACTGAGTCAAATGATACCAGTAAAGCCCGCGAAAATATTCTTAATCCGATCGATACTTTACCTCAGGTGCATAAATGGTCAGGCGATTATACGCAGGGAAAAAAGAATTTAATTTCCGTTCGCGACGGTAGAAATGAAGAGGAGGTATTGATATTCATCCATTTTGAAAAAGAAAACGGAACCTGTAGAGGTGAACTGAAGGGCAGAGCCAGATTTATTTCACCTGATATTGCCCGTTATTATGAAGACAACGACCCCTGCGTGATAGAATTTGAGTTCAAAGGAAATACTGTGAAAATGAAAGAAGTCAAGAGCTGCGGAAGATACCGCGATGTCAGATGCTTTTTTGAGGGAAGTTTTAATCGAGTAAGTAAAAAGTCAAAATAATAAAATGAGTTTTAGAAACTACCGGGTACCGTATCAGTCTGATGGTCGCTATTCCAAAAAGATTGCCTATTTCTCGATGGAATTTGCAATACATCAACCTTTGAAAATTTACAGTGGTGGATTAGGGTTTCTTGCGGGTTCCCACCTGCGCAGCGCCTATGAGTTAAAACAGAACCTGATTGGTGTGGGAATTCTCTGGAAATACGGCTACTATGATCAGGCCAGAAATCAAGACCAGACCCTGCAGGTTTCATTCATGGAAAAACAGTACAGTTTTCTTGAAGACACCGGAATCCGGTTTCAGATAAGTATTCATGACCATCCGGTATGGGTGAAAGCATATTATCTGAATCCTGAAACGTTTAATTCCGCTCCTTTGTTTTTGCTGTCGACCGACCTGCCTGAGAATGATTACGTTTCCCAAACTATCACTCACCGGCTCTATGATGCAAATGTCGCTACTAAAGTCGCCCAGTTTATTTTACTCGGCGTAGGCGGTGCCAAATTGATGGATGAACTGGGTTTTAATCCAGACTTATATCATTTGAACGAAGCACACGGTGTATCAGCAGCGTTCTATCTTTACCGTAAGTATTACAACAATATTGAGGAGGTAAGAAAGAGACTGGTGTTCACTACTCATACGCCTGAAGAAGCCGGCAATGAAAAGCACGATATCTATCTCTGTCATAAGATGAGTTATTTCTGCGGACTGAGTATTGAAGAAGTGAAATCGTTAACCGGTATTCACGACGATCTGTTTAATCATTCACTGGCAGCCCTGAGGTTTGCCAAACTGGCTAATGGTGTTTCGCAGCTGCATGGTAAAGTTTCGCGCGAGTTATGGTCCCGATTTAATAATATCTGTCCGATTATCTCCATCACCAATTCACAGAACTGGAAATACTGGGCCGATAAACAATTGTATCGGGCCATGGAAGAGGGGAACGATTATATATTCGATGATAGAAAACGTTATCTCAAGAAACGTGCGTTTGAAATAGTTGCCGATCAAACCGGGAAAATTTTCGACCCTGACGTATTTACCATTGTATGGGCAAGAAGATTTGCGGGGTATAAGCGCGCCGACCTACTGACCCGTGATGAAGAACGATTCAGGCGATTACTCAATAATCCGAAATATCCGGTACAGATTATCTGGGCAGGGAAGCCTTATCCGGTTGATTACCCTGCAATCAGCGAGTTTAATAATCTGGTTCATATCAGTAAGCAATACAAAAATGTGGCTGTGTTGATTGGTTATGAACTGGCTTTGTCGAAGCGCCTGAAACAGGCTTCCGACTGCTGGCTGAATAATCCGAGAGTGCCAAGGGAAGCTTCAGGAACCAGCGGTATGACTGCCGCTATGAACGGGGCAGTAAACTTTTCAACTGAAGATGGCTGGATTCCAGAATTTATCAATCACGGAAACAATGGGTTCGTGGTACCTAAAGCAGACTATGCATCAATGCATGTTCAGGAGCAGGACGATTACGATCTGAATCAGATTTATAATATTCTGGAAAAACAAATCCTCCCGCTCTATTATGATAATAAGAATACCTGGAGACAAATTATCAAAAACGGGATGCGCGATGTAAGGTTTCAGTTCGATTCAAACCGGATGGCGCATGAGTATTATGAACATCTATATAAATAAGTAAACGTCAAAAGTAAAAAGTCATCTCACCTCCGGCGTCTCAAAAGTCAAAATTCAGACGCCACAACAGGTTTCGGCTGATTCTGACCCATAAGAATCTATCTTTGATTTTTTAATCTTTACTTTTGAATATCTTAAAAAAATGCATTACGTTTCTGTTCAGGAGCTTAGCAAGTCCTACGGCGTTAAGCCCTTGTTTAATAATATTTCATTTCATATTGAAGAAGGAGATAAGATTGCGCTGGTTGCAAAAAACGGAAGCGGAAAATCTACCTTACTCAAAATCCTGTCAGGTAAAGAGACGGCCGATAAAGGAAAGGTGTGGATTCATAAAGATGTGACTGTTGCATTGTTTGAACAGGAACCTGTATTTGATGAATCAAAATCAGTTCTCGACAATATCTTCAATCACGATCATCCCGTTATCAACGCGATCCGTGATTTTGAAGAGGCTTCCGATTCCGGCGATGCCGAAAAACTCAGCCGCGCTATCGTGAAAGTTGACGAACTGAACGCCTGGGATTTTGATACCCGTGTCAAACAGATTTTAGGCAAACTGAATATTCATCATCTTCAACAACCGGTAAGTACGCTTTCAGGCGGGCAAAGAAAACGGGTGGCTCTCGCGAGAACACTGATTGATATTGGCTTTGAGCATAAACACGTACTATTGATTATGGATGAGCCGACCAACCACCTCGATGTGGAAATGGTTGAATGGCTGGAATATTATCTCAATCAGGAAAAAGTCACTCTGTTGATGGTGACCCACGATCGCTACTTCCTCGATGCGGTTTGTGAAGAGATTTGGGAATTAGACGGCGATTCGCTTTACATTCATAAGGGGGATTACGAACGTTTTCTCGAAAACAAAGCTGCTCGTATCGAAAGTGAAATGGCCAGCATTGATAAAGCCCGGAATCTTTACAGAAAGGAACTGGAATGGATGCGGAAGCAGCCCAAGGCACGTACCACCAAATCAAAGAGCCGTCAGGATAATTTTTATGAAGTTGAAGCTAAAGCCAAGCAACAGATTACAGAAGAACAGCTTCAGCTGCAGGTTAAAATGACAAGACTAGGCGGAAAGGTTGCAGAGCTGAAGAAAGTGTATAAGAGTTTCGGTGACAGAGTAATCCTCAAAGGGTTTGACTATACTTTCAAGAAAGGTGAGCGTGTCGGAATAATAGGAAAGAACGGAACCGGAAAATCTACTTTTCTCAAAATACTTCAGCAACTGGAAGAGCCCGACAGCGGAAAAGTGAACATTGGTGATACAGTGGTTTTCGGAAACTATTCACAACAGGGTCTGGAGCTGAAAGAAGATAAACGGGTGATTGAATTTGTAAAAGATATCGCGGAGCATTTTCCTTTAGCCGACGGCACCTATTTAAGCGCTTCACAGTTTCTTCAATTGTTTTTGTTTAGTCCGGAGCAGCAGTACACATACATTTCAAAACTAAGCGGCGGAGAAAAACGCCGACTGCATTTATTGTCAATTCTGTTCCGGAATCCGAATTTTCTGATATTAGATGAACCTACTAATGATCTTGATTTACAAACCCTGACGGTACTTGAAAATTTCCTGAGCGATTACGGGGGATGTATTGTTATTGTTTCACACGACCGGTACTTTATGGATCGGTTGGTTGATCATCTTTTTGTTTTCAACGGCGATGGTAATATCAATGATTTCCCGGGAAATTATTCGCAATATCGTATTTGGCTGAAAGAACAGGAAAAGAAGGTAGAACTAACTTCTGTCAGCGCTTCCGGCTCGGCCAGCAAATCTGCTGAAACGGAAAAGAACGAAAAGCAAAACGACAAAACCAGGCCCCGAAAGCTTTCCTATAAAGAAACCCGTGAGTTGGAACAACTGGAAAAAGATATGCAGGCGCTGGAGTCAGAAAAGGCAGAAATTAACGTTAAGTTAGCAAGTGGTACATTATCTTACGAGTCGCTACAGGAGTTATCAGAGAGAATGGGTACCATTACAGCCTTGCTGGAAGAAAAGGAAAACCGATGGCTTGAGCTTAGCGAATAATTCTTAAAATGTACATATGAAAAAACTAACATTATTACTGGTAATAACGGCAGCTTCGGTTTCCGGGTTTTCACAGATCGGTAATCCGTTAAAGAAGGCAGGGGAAATTCTGAATTCAGCTAAAAACGGGGAGAGTACTTCACTCAGCGCAGAAGAAATTGCTGCCGGACTGAAAGAGGCGTTGTCAGTGGGAGCTTCCAACAGTACGAACCGACTTTCTGCAGCAGATGGGTTCTTAAAAGATGCAGCGGTGAAAATTCTTATGCCCGAAGAATTCCGGAAAATTGAATCTAAGATGAGAGCTGTAGGAATGGGGAAATTATTTGATAATGCTGTTACCAGTATGAACCGTGCAGCAGAGGAGGCTGCAAAAAAAGCGGCTCCGATTTTCCTGAACGCAATAAAATCGATGAGTATAAAGGATGCAGTGGGGATTCTACGCGGTGATGAACTAGCTGCGACCACTTATCTGAAAAATACCACTTCGGCAGATTTAACGGCATCGTTCAAACCGGTTATAGCAGAATCGCTCGAAAAGGTGGAGGCTACAAAATACTGGACCGAGCTTTTTACAGTTTATAATAAATTCTCCAAAGAGCAGGTGAATACCGACCTGACCGACTATGTTACCCAAAAATCGCTGGAGGGGATTTTCTATTATGTAGGGCTGGAAGAGAAAAAAATCAGAAAAGATCCGGCAGCCCGTGTTAGCGATATTCTCGAAAAAGTATTTAAGTAATCCGGTAATTTTAATAACTTTCATTTATTAAACATTATAGGAATGTTATTAAAATGACTAATGGGTAAGGGCCGGTTCAAAATATCATCGTCATTCAGGATCGCTGTAATTTTTCTGATATTCGGCCTCAGCTGGGTGTTCTTTACAGACAGCCTCTCTCACCAGTTTGCAGGGGCCGATATGAAATTATTCAAGATTATTCAGAATTCTAAAGGCGCCTTATTCATGGTGCTGGCTGCCATTCTCATTTACTTTACCAGTAATCGCTACCTCAGGATTTTAAACCAGAGAAACAAGGAGCTGATAAAGGCCAATCAGACGCTGAGTGAACTTTACGCCAGCGCCCGCCAGAAAGACTCGGAAATTAAAGTAGCCTACGATCGATTTTATACCATCAGTCAGGCAACAGGAGATGCCATCTGGGAATTCGACCTGCAAACCGGATCTTCCTATGCAAATGAAGCTTTGAAAGAATTGCTGGGATTTAGTGACGAAGAACTCACCAATAACTTTATGTGGTGGCGGAATAACCTGCATCCGGATGACAAAGTGCGCATGCTTACAGCCACCGAAAAAGCTATCAAAGGTAATCAGTCGATCTGGTCCGACGAATACCGTATCAGATGTAAAGATGGAAATTACAAGGTGGTGTTCGATAGAGCTTATATAGTCCGGAATGAAGAAGGTAAAGCTATTCGGCTGGTGGGTGCAATGCAGGATGTAACCAATGAAAGGAAATTGCAGAAAGAACTTGTTGATGAAAAAGTTAACCGGCAGAAAGAGATAGCTCAGGCGGTTATCAGAGCTCAGGAAGCTGAGAAAGAGCAACTTGGCGAAGAGCTTCATGATAATATCAATCAGCTACTGGCAACTACAAAATTGTATCTCGAACATTCTCTTCAGCATAGTGATACCAGGGAAGAATTTGTAAGGAGAAGTCTGGAGAATGTGGTGATTATTATCGAAGAAATCCGGAAGCTTTCCAGAACTCTTGCTCCTCCGAGTTTGGGCGAAATCGGACTTGTGGAAGGTATTATTGACCTGGTGAATAATATCAGTTCCGCCCGTCAATTAGAATTTGATCTCGATTTGAATTCATTCCGGGAAGACCAGGTGTCGCACGATAAAAAACTCAGTTTGTATCGCATAGTACAGGAACAGTTGAACAATATTCTTAAGCATTCCGGTGCCGACAAGGTCAGAATATCACTGAATATGAAAAATGAAGAAATGGTACTTTTGGTGGCTGATAACGGTGTAGGATTTGATCCCGGCCGCGTGAAATACGGACTGGGACTGCGAAATATCAAAAACCGCACGGAGTTGTACAATGGTACAATTCAGATAAAATCAGCTCCTGGTCAGGGATGCAAGCTTGAAGTAAGGATGGCGATTTGATAAAAACGAAGCGATATCAAAAAAAGCAGTAATTTTAAGGACTTTTCAAAACATTCGACATGCAGAGATTCCTATTTTTATTAATAGCTGTATTTGGATGGCAGGTTGCTTTTCCCTGCGATCAGCAGCAACAACCCCAACCCGGTCAGGTAAAACAACCTGCGCCCGGCTCGGTTGAAAAACCAGGCTCCTCTACTGAAAAAAATGATTCTATTCCAAAAAAAGTAACCGTGACCAAAGAAGTGGTTGAAAAGAAAGCCACCAAAGAAAAGGAGGAGGAAGACTTTGATTTTATCATTCATCCGTTTAACAGACTGCAAAGAGTCTGGAAATAATATTACAC
>DATCKB010000009.1:0-3393 GCA_036562505.1 Parasegetibacter sp.
GCAATATGCCAACGGAACTAATTCAGCGCGTAGCGGACGAAAAAGGATTCTCAACCGGGTTAAATGCTGAAGCATTCCAGCGGGCGTTGAAACAAGCGGATGAAGTTTTCCGCTCACATTAATGGAAATAAGCACATGCCGGTATTTTACTGCATTCCTGATAGAATGAACTGATTTCTGTGAATGAGCTGAAATAAAAGACTTGTTATGAATTTTCGGTTAGAGATGGAAGTGAAAAAATTGCCTGTGCAGGTGACTCATCGGGATAAAATTATGCTGATTGGCTCCTGCTTTACAGATCACATGAGCAAACGCTTCCAGCAATATAAGTTCAATGTACTTGAAAACCCAAACGGCATTTTATTTAACCCCGTCAGTATCACCCGTTCAGTGATTTCTTATATAGAAAATGCGAAAATTCAAGAAAACAGGTTGGTGCAACTAAACGGATTATGGCATAGCTGGGATCATCACAGCCGCTTTTCACATGAGGATAAAGATACCTGTATACGTCAGATTAATCAGAATATTGAAGACGCGCATCATTTTCTGAAAGAAGCTAACTGGTTGTTTATAACAGTAGGTTCTGCTTTTTTATACGAACTGAAACCTGATTATTCACCTGTTGCCAATTGCCATAAAGCTCCCGCTGATTACTTCCGGAAAAGACTTTTACCGGTGGAGGAAGTGCTTTCTGATTTTGATGCCATGCTTTACCGGCTATCTCATTTTAATCCAGATCTGAACATATTGTTTACCGTTAGTCCGGTCAGACACCTCCGTGATGGATTCATCGAAAACAACCGAAGTAAGGCAGTGTTGATTCAGGCGATACATCATCTGGTAGAAAAGTTTGATAAGCTGAATTATTTCCCTGCATATGAACTGGTCATAGATGATTTACGCGACTACCGTTTTTATGCGGAGGATATGGTGCATCCCAATTATCAGGCTACCGATTATGTGTGGGAGAAATTAATGGAAGCTTGTCTGACTACCGAAACAAAAGAATTAATTAGAGAATTACAGAAGATAATAACAGCAGCAAATCACAAGCCTTTCAACCCGCATTCTGTACAGCATAAACAATTTCTGAAATCCTTTCTTGAAAAGACCGCAGAACTTCAGAACAAGTATCCTTACCTGGATTTAAGCCGCGAAATGATGGCGTTCGCAGGTTCCTGATTAATTCCTGTACTGCTTCGTGAATAAATCAGCTAGTGTGTTTCGCCAAAGGCTATTCGAGCCGGGCTTAGTGTATCCTGTCGCCCCGTGGATCAAGTTGTTTCATCAGATCAGCTTCAAACTTAAGCCATTCGTTCCAGCGTTTTCTGACTTTTTCCTTATCGATATAAGTTTCGGCAAGCTCAATAAACAGATGATAATGGCCAGCTTCGCTCTCCATGAATCGACGGTAAAACTTACGCAGGTATTCGTCAGCTAATCCCTCGCTCAGGCGTTTAAACCGTTCGCAGCTCCGTGCTTCAATGAGAGCCATGGTCAGTAGCCGGTCGAGAAACTGGTCTTCGGCTGATCCTCCTTTCACCTGAAAATCAAGCAGGGCATTTACATACTCATCTTTACGTTGCTTTCCCAACTGAAGCTTTCTCTTGTGCAATTCCGCGAGCACCAGTCGAAAATGCCCCCATTCTTCGGTAACGATAGGGGCCAGTTCTTTAACCATTAATTCTTTGTCTGGATACCTTTGTATCAGTGAAATGCAGGTCGATGCGGCCTTCTGTTCGCAATAAGCGTGGTCGGTGAGAATTTCCTCCAGGCTAAGTGCAGCCAGATCTACCCATCGCGGGTCTGTGGGCAGCTGAAGACCGAGAATATTTTTCTGTTCATTATCTTCCATCATATCATTATGTTTCTTCAGTAGTATGTTTATTCAGTTGATGTTGCTTCAGTTGATAGTTGGTTCAGTTGTGTGTTGCTCCAATCGTGTGTCGCTTCGGTTGTATGTTGATTCAGTTGTATGTTGCTTCAGTTGTATATTGCTCCAGTGCAAAAGTAAAGGAACTAGCGGATACTGGTGTAAAGAGGGTATAGGATGTTGGACGGGACAGGTGGATTTCAAAATGAAGGAATGTTTTGAGGGGATTAGGTTTATTTTTACATTTGATACAACACATGATTCATGAATGATCAATTCCTTCAGCATGCACTTGATCAGCGACGTGCTGTACATGCATACCGGCAACTGACGTTGGCGCGGGGACTTGTTGATTTTTCTTCAAATGATTATCTGGGTATAGCCCGGAACAAATTGGCGGCTAAGGAAATTGGGGATGAATTTTCTAATTACAGACATGGGTCTGGAGGGTCACGTTTAATAACAGGGAATTCAATTATTGCCGAAGAAACAGAAAAGCAGATAGCCCTATTTCATGAAGCTGAGGCAGCGCTGCTATTTAATTCCGGCTATGATGCCAATTTGGGGTTGCTCAGTGCTGTGCCTCAAAGAGGCGATCATATTCTTTATGATCAATTTTCGCATGCATCAATCAGAGACGGGATCCGATTAAGTTTTGCCAGTGCTTTTTCGTTTGCTCATAATTCTGTTGAGGATTTAGAAAAGAAGCTACAGCTACCTTGTTCCGGTCGTCGCTTTGTAGTTACAGAGTCTGTTTTTTCAATGCATGGAGATCAACCACCTTTGGAAAGATTTGTTGCATTGTGCGAGCGTTACGATGCCTACTTGATTATTGATGAGGCCCATGCCATTGGAATTGTCGGCGATAGGGGAGAAGGGTTGACCCAGTCTTTGAATTTGCACAAGCGGGTATTTGCCAGGGTATTTACATTTGGTAAAGCAGGTGGTTGTCATGGCGCTTGTGTAGCAGGATCGGCACGGTTGAGGGACTATCTCATCAATTTTTCCCGGGCATTTATTTACACTACCGCACTACCCGAAGCCAGTATTGCCGCTATCCAGGCTTTTTATCGATTATTTCCTGCGATGCAAACAGAAAGAAAATATTTATGTGATCAGATACAACGATTTCAGCAGGCTCCCATTCAATATCATCGACCTTTGTCTTTAACACCCATACAGGTAGTGGTTATTCCCGGTAATGAGGAAGTTAAGCAAACCGAGAGAAAGTTGCATTCCGCCGGATTACATGTAAAAGCGATCATGTATCCCACAGTTCCGAAGGGTGAAGAGCGATTGCGGATTGTATTCCATTCCTTTAATACTCCCGCAGACGTCAATCAGTTAATCGAGTGTCTGAAGTGAATGCGAATGAGAAATAAGCTTACTAAATATTAATATTGTTTCAATTGTTGCTTCAGGCGATCGATTGCCTCCTCTGATAAATTCACCATTTGGGCTATTTGTTTGATGCTGAAGTTGGTTTGACATAGTAATTGTTCCGCTAAGGCCAGTTT
>DATCKB010000461.1:0-4261 GCA_036562505.1 Parasegetibacter sp.
GAGCTACACCTTCTACACGGGACAGAACAGGTGCAATTCTTTTGTCCATCAGATCATAAAATGCCACTTCTTCCATTTGTGCCGCCGCGGACATGGTCATAATGGGCAGATCGTCCAGAGAAAATTTGTTCAATGAAGGAGGATCTACATCATCGGGCAGGTCCTTTAATATTGCATTGATTCTTCTTTGAGCATCATTCAATGCATAATCAACATCCGCTCCGTTATTAAGAGTAATGACTACAGAAGATAAACTCTCATACGATTTCGCATCGAGCTTCTTAATGTTTTCCATCGAAGAAACTGCGTCTTCAATCTTCTTGGTCACCGTGTTCTCCACCTCGGAAGGTGAAGCTCCGGGATAAATTGTAGTAACGGAAACTACAGATGGGGAGAACTTCGGAAGTAACTCATAATTCAGCGATTTATAACTGAGCAGTCCCCCTAAAATCAGTATGGTAAATAAAACGATTACAAGTGTAGGTCGCTTTATTGATATTTCTGCTAATTTCATTTTAGTAATTATTAATCCATGCCTTCCTGAATTAGTGAAGCCCTGGTATTGTTAGATTCTCTTCAGTTCGGCAAAACCGGTTTTTTAAACCCGGAATAAAATTGAAAGAATTTGTTTACCGGTCGGCAATTAGTTGATCGGTGAAATCTTAATACCATCGGAAAGATTTATCTGGCCGCTTGTAATCACCCTTTCACCTTCTTTAATTCCATCCAGAATTTCCACCTGATCTCCGAGGACACGACCCGATATCACTGATCTTAAACGGGCTACATTCTCTGCATCGGCAATAAACACCTGATTGGTACTGACACTTCCGACAAAAGCAGTTCTCGGAATTAATATAACAGGTTCAGAACTTGCAAAATTGAATTGAGCTGTGCCGTACATACCGGCTTTTAAATTACTGCCGGGTGCATTGATTACTTCAATTTCAACCGGGAAATTCAGACTCTGATCAGCTTTTGCTGCTATAAATGTAATCTTACCTTTAAATTCCTTGTCAGGAAACACACTGGCTTTTACGGTTGCCATATCTCCATTTTTCAGACGGGCTACCTGCATCTCGTTCACATTGACTTTCAGTTTCAAGCGCGAAACATTTACGAGTTCGAAAAGCTGTGTGCCCGGAGATACTACAGCTCCGGGTTCGATATATCTTTTATTTACTATACCGTCGATAGAAGCACGAACATAGGTGTCTCCCACTTTAATTTTCGCCTGCTCCAAACGTGCAGCTGCATTTTCGTAGGCCAGTACGATCTGATCCAGCTGTTGCTGAGTCACCCCTCCGGTCCTGAAAGCATTTTCAAATCTTTCCTTATCTCGGGCGGCATTCTGGTAAGCCAGCTGGGCTGATTCCAGATCAATATTCAGAGCATCACCTCTGATAATTGCCAGCACCTGACCTTTATGTACAGTATGACCTTCATTTACGAGCACCTGTGTAATTCTTCCCGAAATTTCTGAGGCGAAATTGATCTCCTGAAAGGGAGCAAAATTTCCGTTTGCCGTAGCATTCTGATCAATTGATGTTTTTATCGCTTCCGTGATTCTGACACTTACTGCGCTGTTATTGGATTGTGCAACAATTGCCGTTTTTGCTTCATTGGAAGCTTTATTTTTACCAAGCACCCAACCGATCAATGCTATCACACCGGCTATGGCTAAAATTGTTACAAACAGGTTGATTACCGACTTCCTTTTCATTTTCTATTGATAGTTTAAACTTTTTGTCTTAGTTAGTTTTCGATTCTTATTTCAACAGAGATCTGAGTTGTCCCTGACTTTTGAGCAATTGTATTTCTGCCACTTTATAATTCAGCAAGGCAGACGAATAGTTATTGTTAGCTTCAGTGAGTGAGCTTTCTGCCTCCAGTAAATCAGTAAGAGAAGCCAACCCGTTATTATAGTTATTCTGAATATTGTAGTAAACCTGTTCTGCCAGCTCCACGTTCTTTTTCTGCATATTCAGTGTAATGATGCTGTTGTTGATTTGTGAACGGGCATTTTCAAAGGCAAGATTTAACGCCAGATCTGTATTCGCCATATCCTCCTTTACCTTTTTCAGACTAACTTCAGCCTGTCTGATTCTGGATCGTGTAGCAAACCCATTAAAGATGGGAATCTGCAGGTTAAGACTTACTGAAGCAGCATCAAACCAGTTCACACCCGAACTTTGCCCTTTAAACAAAGGTTGCTTGTTACCCATACCCTGATAAGAGTAGTTTCCTGATAGAAACAGTCGGGGGAAGTACTCAGACCTATACGCTTCTTTCTGATAGTTGAGCAACAACTCCTGTTTTTCCAGCAATCGATATTCTATTCGGTTATGTAAATCCGTTAGATCACTCTCTGCAACCGCCTGTGGCTGAATCTCGTCCAGTTCAGCTGCCGAAATGAATATCGGAGTCTGTATAGGCATTCCCATATAAAACTTCAATTGATTTTCCAGTAACTGAGCACCGTTAATCAATTGTTGCCGCTGGCTGCTAAGGTTCGATAAGCTAACGGAAATACGGTCAATATCAATTTTCTTTGCCAATCCGTTTTCATACAAACCTTTAAGTACATTATAAATTGCTTCAGTATTTCTGATGGTAGAATCAAGCACTTTGATCTGCTGTCTCTGAACCAGGATCTGGTAATAATTGGTAGCGACCTGTTCAATCACCTGCTCTTCCGTGAGAATAGCACTCAAACGATAAAACTCTCTCGTGGTCTTCGCTGCATCCAATCCGGTTAATACTGATTTATCAAATAAATTCTGCGTAAGACTAACTCCAACGTTTGCTCCCCATTTTTGTCCGAACGCCACCAATATGGTCTCATCAGGGTTGGGATTAGCTCCGAAGATATTCGGCAATGCACTTTTCTGCAAAAGAGGGTTGTGTGTAAGTGCAGCGGAACCATTTATCTGAGGTAATGCACGCGACTTTACCTCGTCAATCATGTATTGGCTGTTTTCAACATCAAGCTTTGCTTTTCTGGCATTTTGATTAGCTTCAACGGCGTACTTCAATGCACTTTCCAGATTAAGTGTCAGCGTGTCCTGTGCTACAAGACTTCCTGCTGAGAACAGAAGCATCGTACTAAATATCCATAGATTCATTGACATGTTATATTTATTAATTGACTGATTTATTTTTTATTCCTTCGTAGAACACACTCACCAGATCTTTCTGATTTGCATAGGCTTCTTTGAAAGCCGCTTCATCAGGCAATCCGCCGTTTAATAAAACGGTTCTTGCGAAAGCATACAAAGCTTCGAGTAATAGATCACTGGTTTTTTCAACATCAATCGACCGAAGCTCTCCGCTTTTTACACCTTTCTTAAAAAGGGGATATAATACTGCCAGCTCTCTTTCGCGAATGAGCTCTTTAAAGCGGGGATTCGCGGAGGAAAGAGCAGAATCACTGACATCTGTCTCACTTACGATGATGAAATAGCGCTCAAAAAACAGCCTTTTGATTTTTACCATTTTCTGCAGAGCCCTAGCTACGGTATCGGCTTCAGAAATGGAAGAACGAACAGCATCGATATAATCTGCAGCAATTCGTTCCAGAGCAGATTGGAAAAGTTGTGTCTTATCTGAAAAATAGTAAGCCAGTGTTTGTTTGGATATGCCCAGGTCACGTGCAATTTCTGTCAGCGTGGTCTTGGCAATTCCAAAGTGAGCAAACCTCTTTATCGCTGCTTCAACGATCTGCTCCCTTTTTATATCACCGACCGGTTTCATTGTACTTTTTGACTATTTGACTTTTCTACTTTAAAAGTCAAAAGTACGACAAAAAAAATATTCCTGCGAAATTTTATTTTGTCAATCCCTTGAAAAAAATTGCTGCAAATTCTTTTTCACGCTTTAATACAGACTGAAACTGCTTTTTCTCAGGAAAAAAATTGACTTTAGACAATGATTTTTGACGGAATCCGTCAAGCATATCGAAGAATAACTCTGCAACTGCTTTTACATCGTCAATTTTAAACAAGCCAGCCTCAACTCCCTTTTCTATTATTGTAGTGAGTGTTTTCAATTCCCGTTTCTGGAGATTACTGAAAATCGGCTGTAGCTCAACGGGAATCTGACGGGGGTTGAAATTCTTCAAAAACTCTAAAATATTATAATATTTAATAATGAATTGAGTCCGGAATTCAAGAAAAAGCGATATAGCCCTGAAAGGATCTTTTTCGTTACGGATAGCCTCATGGTTACCTGATTGATTCATGTCTGTAATGCGCTTAAAAAC